>LKMK01000024.1 GCA_001563805.1 Natrialbaceae archaeon B1-Br10_E2g2 | reverse complement strand
CGACTCGCCGAAGCCCTCACGTTCCGTGAGGTAGGCTTTCGCGACCTCGAGCGATCGCTGGGCCATCCCCGAATAGCGCATACAGTGGGTGAGCCGGCCGCCGCCGAGGCGAAGCTGGGCGATGCGAAAGCCCTCGTTTTCCTCGCCGATCGTGTTCTCGACGGGGACGCGGACGTTCTCGAACTTCATCTCGGCGTGGCCACCGGTGCGTTCGGTGATGCCGTGGCCGCCGAGGTGAGGGACGTTGCGGACGACCTCGACGCCGTCGGCCTCCCGCGGAACGAGGATGATCGAGGTTCCCTCGTAGGGGTGGGCCTCGAGGTCCGTCCGGGCCATCAGGAGGTAGAAGTCGGCCTCGAGGCCGTCGGAGGTCCACCACTTGTGGGCGTTGATCACCCACTCGTCGCCGTCTTTGACCGCCGTACTCTGGAGCATCTTGGGGTCGGAGCCGCCGCCCTGGCGGGGCTCGGTCATCGCGAACGCGGAGGTGATCTCCCCCTGGACGAGCGACCGGAGCCACGCTTCTTTCTGTTCGTCGGTGCCGACCATCTCGAGGGTGTGCATGTTGCCCTCCTGGGGGGCGTTCGCCCGGATGGCGAGCGCGCCGATCAGCGACCGACCGACCTGTTCGAACGACGGCAACATATCCCGAAAGCCGAGTCCCTGGCCGCCGTACTCCTCGGGTACCTGCGGCGCGAACAGGTCCCGTGCTTTGGCCTGTTCCCAGAGGTCCTCGATCTCGTCCATGGTGATGGGTTCGCCCGTCGCGAGGGCCTCGCGCTCTCGAGGGATCACGACCTCGTCCATGAACGCCTCGACCCGGCTTGCGACCGCCTTCGCCTTCTCGGTGTCGTGGTACTCCATAGCAGTGACTCTGCATCACACATTGTAAATGGTGGAGAATGCGGTTATCCACGTGGTAACGATCGTTCGAGTCAGATGTGGCTCCCGCTCGAGGAAAGCACGAACGACACTATTCGATGTCTCACCGATCGGTCCGTCGATTCAACCAGTAGTTCTAACCCGTTGGAATATCGAAAGGTATAACGACGAATGGCCGACTGTGAACTGGATGGCTGCACGGGAACAGACGATCTAGGCTACACGTGCTCTTACTGCGACGAAACGTTCTGTTCAGATCACCGACTTCCCGAGAGGCACAATTGCGTCTGGTTGAAGGTCCTGAACACGCTCGGCCCCGATTTTCGGCAGATGGAGTTAGAAAGCTTGCAAGAGAATTTTGAGTCCAAAGGTAACGACGAGATGGTCGATGTAGCTGGGGAGGCACAGCGAATTTCGAGGACCACGGCGAAGAAAGAGACCGGGAAATGCAAGCAGTGTGGTGATTTCACGACTCCGAATAACGAGCACTGTCTCGACTGTAGGCGCCACCAAGAGACCATGACGTATTCGAGCCCCGATGTTGCCCCCGACGGATCGATTGAGCACACCGAACCGCCGATCGACGACGAGCAGATTGATTCCGGCGCAAAGAAGTCTGGTTTGGTGAGCCGCATCCTCTCTCAGCTGAAGCTGCGATAGAGTACCTGACGAACCACGACATACGTCACTGGAGTGGGGAACAGAGGGGCCCACGCACTCAAACGAGATGCAACGCAGTTTGCAGTCCAAATCGTCCCCGTCGATCGGTACCATGATTTAGCCCCACGTGCGATACACGGGACACCGAATGACACAATCATCCTCGAGCGGAGTGACGGAAGCGCTCGGCCGGTTCGTCGCCGACCTCGCCGTCGACGACGTGCCGGACGAGGCGATTCGCGTAGCCGAACGGGCAATTCTGGACACGGTCGGCGTCACGCTCGCCGGCGCCGGAACGCACGCGACGGCCTGTGCGCGGGGGGCGGCCGCCGGAACGGGCGAGACGAGCCTTCTCGGGCGCGACGACCGTGCGCCGCTATCCGACGCGGCGTTCGTCAACGGGACGGCGGGTCACGCACTCGACTTCGACGACGTCGCGCTCCCGGCGATGGACGGCCACCCGAGCGTCCCGATGGTCGCGCCGCTGCTCGCCGTCGCCGAGCGCGAGGGGGCCTCCGGCGAAGCCGTCCTGACGGCGTACGTCGCCGGCTTCGAGACCCAGAACTACCTCTCGCGACCGCTCAGTCCCGGCCACTACGAGGGCGGCTGGCACGCCACCTCGACCGTCGGGCTGTTCGGCGCCGCCGCGGCCGTCGCGAACCTCCTCGAGCTCTCGGTCGACGAGACGATCGACGCGCTCTCGATCGCCGCGTCGATGCCCGCCGGCCTCAAACGCAACTTCGGCTCGACGACGAAACCGTTACACGCCGGCCAGGCCGCACGCTCCGGCACGACGGCAGCCCTCCTCGCCGCCGAAGGGGCGAGCGCCGACCCGACGGCGATCGAGGGCGACCGCGGCTACTTCGACCTCTATCGCGGCGACGGCGAGCCCGACCTCGAGGCGCTCCCCGAGCTGGGCTCGCGCTGGTCGCTGCTCGAGGACGGCGTCGACGTGAAGAAGTACCCCTGCTGTTACTACACCCACGCGGCGATCTACGCGGCGATCGGTGTCGCCGACGAGCACGACCTCGAGCCGGCCGACGTCGACGAGATCGTCGTCACGGCCTCGCGAGCGGCCGCCGACGCCTTACACCACGACGATCCGGACACCGGCCTCGAGGGCAAGTTCTCGATGCCGTACGTCATCGGTCACGCCGTCGCCCATCGTGCGGTCGGCCTCGCCGCCTTCGAAGACGACGCGATCGACGACGACGGCGTCCAGGCGGTCCGCGAACGCACGACGCTCGCCGTAGACGACGACCTCGCCTACGACTCGAACGCGGCCACGGTCGCCGTGACGACTCGCGACGGCGAGACCGTCGAGCGGTTCGAAGAGCAGCCACCGGGAACCCACGACGACCCGCTCACCGTCGACGAACTCCACGAGAAGTTCCGGATGTGTGCTGACCACGCACCGATCGCGGTCGACGCCGACGCGGCACTCGAGGCGCTCGACGACCTCCGCGCCGTCGAGGACGTGAGTGACGCCGTAGCGAACCTCTAATCGGCAGAATCGAGACGGCTCGAGCACGGGGTTGACCGCTGGCTGTAGCCGTCGTCGGTCGGCGTCCAGCCGGCAGTGGACGGGTGTCGTCGTCAGTCGGTCGGCGTCCAGCCGGCAGTGGACGGGTGTCGTCGTCAGTCGCCCTCGAGCGGGAGCAGGTGGAGCCGGCTCGAGCCGACAGCGACGGTGGCCTCGTCGCCGACCTGGACGGCGTTGAACGTCTCGCGGCTCACGGCGCCACCGCGACAGTCGTGTCGGCCGTCCCGCGCACAGACGTTGAGACCGTACTCGACCGTGTCGTACCGGTTGGCCAGTTCCTCGTGGGTCTCGGCGTCGATGGTCGGGCGGCGTTCCCGCCGGCCGTCGAAGAGGTCTACCTCGTCGTGTGACTCGATGACGTACGGGACGTTCATGCTGTCGTGGATGACGGAGTAGACGACTTCGCTCCCGTCCTCGTCGTGTCCACGGATCCACTTCTCGTTCACCGTGCCCTGGTGGACGACCCTGGTGAGCCCGAATCCGAGACCGCCGAGACCGACTCCGGCGCTCGCGGTCGCCAGCACCTGCCGTCGGGTCAACATACGTACTTCTTCTCGCCACGTTGTATGAACGTGTCGCTCGAGACGCCCGAAAACCGGCCGCTCGTTCGACTTTCGAACCAAAATCGCTATATTCCGGTTGAGGTAGCAGAATCGTCGAGGGAGCGCCTCGTCGTCTCGGCCCCTGCCGAGCCGACTCGAGTCAGCTTCGGGACGTTTACCACGCTTCGCTCCCTTCGCTCCGGCAATGACGTTCTATTCGCGGGTTCGCCCCCTCGCGTTCAGACTCCCCGCCGAGACGGCCCACGACCTCGGCAAGCGGACGCTCCGGGCGGCCCAGTCGACGTGGCCCACCCGGCGGGCGCTTCGAGCTGCCTACCGGTACGACCACCCCGCACTCGAGGTCGAGCGGTTCGGCACCCGATTCCCGAACCCGGTCGGGGTCGCCGCCGGCTTCGACAAGAACGCCGAAGTCACCCACGCCCTCGCCGCGCTCGGCTTTGGCTTCGTCGAGATCGGCACCGTCACGCCGTACCCGCAGGCGGGCAACGAACGCCCCCGGCTCTTTCGCCTCCGCGAGGACGAGGCCATGATCAACCGCATGGGCTTCAACGGCCAGGGAATGGAGCGCGTCAAAGAACGCCTCGAGACCGATGGCGTCCCCGACATCCCGCTGGGGGTCAACGTCGGCAAGATGAACTCCTCGAGCGAGACGGAGGCGATCGAGGACTATCGACGCGTCTTCGATCGGCTCTCGCCGTTCGCCGACTACGTCGTCGTCAACGTCTCCTGTCCGAACACGCCCGACGAGTTCGACGAGGCCTCCCCCGAGCACCTGCAGGCGATCTTCGAGACGCTCGAGGCCGAGAACGACCGCGGGGTGCCGATCCTCGTGAAGATCGGCCCCGACGACCCCGAGTCGTCGGTCCTCGACCTCGTCGACATCGTCCGCGAGTTCGACCTCGACGGGATCGTCGCGACGAACACTTCGACCGCCCGCGAGGGCCTCGAGTCGCCGAATCGCGAGGAGTGGGGCGGTTTGAGCGGCCAGCCGATCGAAGACCGCTCGACGGACGTTATTCGGACGATCGCCGCACACACCGACGGCGAACTGCCGATCGTCGGCGTCGGCGGCGTCGACTCGGTCGGCAGCGCCTACGAGAAGATTCGGGCCGGTGCGTCGCTCGTCCAGCTTTACACGGGGTTCGTCTACGGCGGTCCGTCGACGGCGAAACGAATCAATCGCGGTCTCGTCACGTTACTCGAGCGCGATGGCTTCTCGTCGGTCGAAGAAGCCGTCGGCGCGGACCTCGAGTAAGTCGTCGGTGCGCCCCTCGAGTAAGTCGTCAGCGGTTTTTCGAGAAGCCAGTCAGCCCGGCGCTCAGACGGGTTCGGCGTCGTCGATCGCGTCGTCGAGGCCGTGCAGCGCCGCTGGCCCGACCGCTGACTCGGCCCGCTCGGCCCGGAGCTCTCGAGTCCGAGACGATTCTTGCTGGCGTTCGACTGACGGGGACGTGTCTCCGTCGGTCACCGCGAGATACACTGATCTGAGTCGTTCCACTTTTGCCGTCTGAGGTGCTGAATCGTCGGCCATCGGTCGATTCCTCATCGCTGCTGACTGTCCGATATCCAGTTATACCGTTCCGAAACTCCCACGCAGTGAGAACAACCCACACGACGTCCGATCTCGTGGGCCGATCGCCGGCTACGCCTCGCGGTCGGCGTCGACGTCGACCCGCGTGCCGTAGCCCGATTCGCCGACGACCTCGCCGTCTTCGTAGACGACCTCGCCGCGGACGACGGTCGTGACCGCCTTGCCGGTGAAGGACTCGCCTTCGAACGGTGTCACGCAGTTTTTCGAGTGTAAGGCGTCGGCGTCCTCGAGCGTCCACTCGTGGTCCGGATCGACGATCGTGAAGTCGGCGTCGGTGCCGACCTGCAACGACCCTTTCTGGGGGTACATGCCCCAGACCTGGGCCGGACGGGTCGAGTGGCGCCGGACCCACTCCTCGAGGGTGAGCCGTCCCTCGTCGACGAACGTGAGCATGACGGGGATCTCGGTCTCGAGGCCGACGAACCCGGAGATGGCGTCCCAGGTGTTTCCGAACGGGTCGTCGACCTTCTTTTCTTCGGGCGTGTGGGGCGCGTGGTCGGTGGCGATGCAGTCGATGGCGCCGTCGTCCATGCCGACCTCCCACAGTGTTTCGCGCTCGTCGGCGTCGCGGATCGGCGGCTGGATGCGTGCCGGATTGCCCTTCTCGCGCATGACCTCCTCGGTGAACCAGAGGTAGTGTGGGCAGGTCTCGGCGGTGACGTCGACGCCGCGGTCTTTCCCGCGGGCGACGGCTTCGGCGGCCGACCCGGAGGAGACGTGGTACATGTGGACCTTCGCGTCGGTCTCCTCGGCGAACGTGATCATCCGCTCGACGGCTTCCCGTTCGGCGATCACCGGCCGGGAGTGGGAGTGGTCGATGGGGTCGTTTTTGCCCTGGGCTCGGAACCGCTCCGTGTAGTGGTCGATGATCTCGCCGTTTTCCTCGTGGAAGCCGAGTCGCTTTCCGGTCTCGCGGATTCGTTCCATCGCCTCGAGGATCTCGCCGTCGTTCGGCGGCGGGACGTCGCCGACGGTCGACCCGAGGAAGATCTTGTACCCGAGCGCACCGGCCTCGTCGAGGTCGGGGATCAACTCGAGGTTCTCGCTCGTGACGACGACGTAGCTCTGGAAGTCGACGTGGGCCGAGGCCTCCCCGCGTTCGTACTTCAACTCGAGGTGGTCGGGGCGGTCGATGACGGGGTCGGTGTTTGGCATCCCGACGACGGTCGTCACGCCGCCGGCGGCGGCCGCACGCGTCGCCGACTCCCAGTCTTCCTTGTACTCGAGGCCGGGCTCGCGGTTGTGGATGTGACAGTCGACGATGCCGGGGACGAGGACGTTCCCGTCGGCGTCGAGGACCCGATCCGCATCGGGGAGGGAGTCGGGTTCTCCAAGCGCGACGATCCGTCCGTCTTCGACGGCGAGGCCGGAATCCGGCGCCCGGCCTGCGGGCGTGACGACGGTACAGTTCCGAACGACGAGGTCGACGCTCATAGCGCGTGGGTTGCGGAGGAACGCGCATATAGCTTCTGTTGGCCCAGCAGTACGCAATTTGGCGTCCCCGTGGCACGGAGAGCCCGTGGACGCCGTCGCCGGGCGAGGGTGGATCGTCGCCGATAATGGGCCCCAATCGTTCCGGAGGAACCGACGCATTTCGGCCGCGCAACCCCCTCGATCCGCCTGTCGTTCCGAGCGTCTTTCCTTTTTAAACCGACTCTGGTTCCTGTACGTGAGTGATAACTAACGACGGTGGAGCGGTCACGGTAAGACATGATCGAGAGCCTCATCGTGTTCGCCGTCAGCCTGCTGATCGGTGCGCTCGGCATCTACCTCGGTGCCAAGTTCATCGTCGACGCCGAGGATTACAGCTACGCCGTGATCACGGCGCTGATCGGTGCCGTCGTCTGGGCGGTCGTGGGATTCTTCTTCGGCTGGATCCCACTGCTGGGACCGCTCCTCGTGTTCGTCGCCTACCTGGCCGTCATCAATGCGCGCTACCCGGGCGGGTGGATCGACGCGGCGGCGATCACGATCGTCGCCTGGATCTCCGTGCTCGTCGTCCTCTACGTCCTCGCCGTCATCGGCGTGACGGGGTTCGAGGCGGTCGGCGTTCCGGGCGTCTGAACGACCGCGATCCGTCCGGACCGGCCACTGCTCGAGTCGAGCGTCGGATGAGTCACGTCGGCCTGCGCTGTGTTCTGGACCCGCCGTCTCAGCACGGAGTTCGACCCTCGTGCTCGAGCGAGCCCGAACTGATCAACTGCATTGAGGGTCGCCGAAATAAGGGTTTACCGAGTGAACGCGAGTAGAATCCGGCGAACCGTACCGAACGTCCGGCCGCGTTTATTCGATCCGTCGGCCACGGCACATGCGATGCGACGCTCGAGCCCCGACCGGGCGACGACGCGGAGCGTTCGAACGGTGTGGACGAGCCGACGCCGACCGGGAGGCCGCCGCCGCGGTTCGCCCCTGGCCGTCGACCGAGCCGGAACTGACCGATCCCCGACCGCGATGGCGACCACGGACGACGCCCGCGATGGGGAACGAAAAACCAACGGTCGGCGATCCACGCGTCGGATCGTTCACCCGAGACGTATAGCATTCGGATATAGTACTGAAAACAGATATAACTGCATGAGCAATACAAAACACTTTGTGGACCGCTCACGACGGTATAGCAACGAGTGAGCGAGTGAAAACCGAGATAACCGATATGAAAACTCAGCATCGAGACCCGAGTCGAGTCCTTACTGTTACGACATGGTCTCTCCCACCTCTCGGAATATTGAGTGGTCCGTGGGTCGCCAGTGGACCCCTCCAGCTGGCGGGTCCCCACCTCGCCGCCTTCGCCGGGATCGTGGTACTCGCGATACTCGGTGGCGTTCTTCTCCTCCGAAACCGCCTGGAGGAACGAAACTCGTTTACCGCGGCTACGGGTGGTCAGTCCGAAGAGTTCGTGACCGACCGCGAGCGGGTTCGACGACTCATCACGGAGAACGGCGGCCGAATGAAACAGTCACAGATCGTCGACTCCGTCGACTGGTCGAAAGCGAAAGTGAGCCGGCTCCTGGCGGAGCTCGAGGAGGACGGGCACATCACGAAACTCCGACTCGGGCGGGAGAATCTGGTCTGTCTTCCGGGGAACGAGCCGACCGCATCGAAGTCGCCCGAACAGCCGAAAACCGAGTAGCCGGCTCCGGGCGACCGTCCCCTCGACGCTGGCAGCGTCCGAGCCCGTGAGTAACCGATGTAAGAACAGCTCAGGCCAGCAGCTGATAGAGGCTGCTCGCGGCGACGGCGAGTAGGACGATGACGCTCCAGAGCTCGGGGTCGACGCTCGAGATGACGGGGAGGTTCAGTCCGGCGAGTGCGATGACTGCGAGCCCGAGGACACAGAGGCCCAGGTGGAACTGCAGAACGCGCGGTCCGTCGTCCGCGTGGCCGTTGATGTACGAGAGGACGGCGTCGAAGTTGGGGCCGGTCGTGATCGTCTTCGCGTCGGAGTCGTACTCGATGACGGCGTCTTCCTCGAGTTGGGGGAGGTGGGTTTGCTGAAGCGAGACGTAGACGCTCTTGTAGAGGTTGTTCGGGACGGGAGTCGCGTCCGACTCGGTAGCCGCGATCTCGGTTGCGACGTCGGAGACGTCGACCTGGCCCGACTCCTGGGCGAGCAACTGGACGATCGCTCGTCGTCTGTCGTTGCCGAGGATGTGAAAGACCTCGCTTTCGGCGAGCGAATCGGTTCTGCTCGTCTGAACAGACATTGATCAGGAGGAGGCCGCGAGAACGCGCTCGTCGGACTGTCCGTCATCGACCGTCATGTACTCTCCTCTTCACCAACCACCGACTTTAAGCTCTGGTATTAATCTCTACTCGTTGCAATATGTAAAAATCTGTGCGGTCGACGACCAACGGACTGAACGGACGGGACCCGTTCAGCGTCGGCGCTCTCCGGGAAGGTGGCCGCCGGATTGCATCTCTCGATACGTGGTACAGGCGGGACAGCCGTGGACGACGTCGCCGTTGTCCCCGAACACCCGTGCGAATTGCTGGGTGACGTGGGTACCGCAGTTTCGACAGCGTGGGCCTGCCGTCGACGATTCCATCGGTCGCCAGTTCGTCTGTGAGGATCTCATGTGGATTGGATGACGTACGCGGACGGTATCGAGGCGATCGTCGAGTCGGCTCGGTCGCGTGGAGCGTTCACCGCTGTCCGTCGGTCGGACGGGCGAGCGTGGACGCTGGGTGCAGCGGTAGCAGGTGGGGGTCGTCGCACCGGTACTCGTCCGGGCATCACTACAACCGAGGTGGGTAGACCCGAATAAAGGACGTAGACCGTTCACCGTACTCCGGACCGAATCGGGGGGAAACTCTCCGTTTCCGCCCGACTGTCCCCCGTAGAGGCCACCAGACCACGAACGACCGTTTCGGTAGCACGCCTATCTCAACGTGAATTCAGGTGGGTTGCGGTCCATTCGCCCGACAAATCACGCGTTGTCGCCCGCCTGCGCCGAGATAAACCGTGGGTTTCGGTTACGAAACGACTCGTTGTGAGATGGAATGAGTATATTTCGAGCGCGAAGGTCCTTCGTTATAAAATACCATCTTCGCTAACCCATCGACGCGTTGGAACGTACAATGCTGCCAGGAGCGAACGTCGCCCTCGACCAGCCCGACCGCCCCGTACCGACTCCTCTCGGCTCCGAGAGCGAACGAACGCGATTTCCAGACGACGAGTAAGCACGTCCATGTCAACCAAAGCGAGCAACACCCAGGCGGAACCGACCCCCGATCCCGCGGCACAACTCGACGTGCTCGGCGATGAGTGTGCACGAACGATACTCATCGAGACGAGCAACGGGCCGAAGACGGCGAAAGAACTGACCGACCGCACGGATAGTTCCTCGGCGACCGTCTATCGACGAATCAACAATCTCCTCGAGACCGAGCTCATCGCCGAGTGCGTCCGATTCGACGAAGATGGCTCCCACACGACCGCCTACGAGGCGACGATCGACCAGCTTCGCGTCCGCATCGGCGCGGACGGAATCAGCGTCGCCCGGCCGACTGCAACCGAGTGATCGGATCGCCGGGAGGTCGGGGTCGTCCGTCCCGACGTCGGGACCTGTCTGTTTCGTCGGTAGCAACGGCTTAGGTGAGTGACGTTCCGGTTCGACGAACTGTTCGGGACCGGTTCGAAAGTGAATAAACTGCTACCAAATTGTACGAGACGGATAACAAATATCCTCTCAGTGGAACGATCACCGTGATTGAGCAATGCACGATCTGACCGGCTTCCAGCGAGACCTCCTGTATGTCATCGCCGGCGCCGATCGACCGTCGGGACAGACCGTCAAAGACGAAGTCGAGACGTACTACAGCTCCGAGATCAATCACGGGCGACTCTACCCGAACCTGGACACGCTGGTCAACAAGGAGCTGGTCGAAAAAGGGCAACTCGACAGACGGACCAATTACTACGCGATTACGGAGGCCGGTCGAGATCGGATCGACGAGCGCCGAGAGTGGGAGGCACAGTACGTCGAGTTCTGAGATGACCGTCCCGGATCGTCAGGACCGCCAGTGATGCGTTGTTGTGTAGCCGCGGCTGTCCATTATCCCACCCGCCTGTTGCTCTTTGCTCCACCCGCCCATTACCCCTCACCTCACCCGCCCGCTGCGCTCCACTTCACCCGCCGGTTCTCTCTGTTCCGTCGTCGCGACCCAGAACGTCGCCACTAAACGGGAATTCGCCTACCAAGCCCGTGTAGGTCGGGTCGTCCGCCAGTGACCAGCGGCGCGTCTCGAGCGACGATCGGACCGCCGGGCCGAGCGTAACGGGCCGAATAACCCGGCCATAACAAAGCGACGACCGACACAATAGCCGCTCGTCAATGGCTACCGGACCGGGCGCCGGCCGAGCGGCGCCAAACCGACGACCAACGAGGGGCAAGCGATGAGCTTCGATACCCGAACCTGGACACACCTCGGGGTCGTGCGGCAGTACCCGTTCGATCTGGCCGTGATCTCGCTGTCGGCGATCGCCGCCTACGCTGCCGTCACGTCCTACCCCGAGGGGAGCACGCTTCGACTCCTGGCGACGTTCCCGCTGGTCCTGTTCGTTCCGGGTTACGCGCTCGTCTCGGTGCTCTTTCCCGGAACCGAACGGGCCGTTCACCACTCGTCGGGGCCGCTCGAGTCGGTCTGGGCCGGGATCGACGTGGTCGAACGCCTCGCGCTATCGGTTGCGGTCTCGCTGGCGATCGTTCCCGTCGTCGTGCTCGTGCTGCCGTTTACCGCATGGGGGCTCGGAACCGTTTCGATCGCCGCCACGCTCGCCGGGATCTCCATCGTGTTCGCCCAGCTCGGCGTGATCAGACGACTCCGAACGCCACGACCGAAGCGGTTCGTCGTCTCGCCGATCGCCGGTATCGACCGCCTTCGGGCGAACGACGGTGCCGTCGCGACGCTCTCGTCGATCCTGCTCGTCGGCGCGATCGCCCTCGCGGCCGGGGCGTTACTCCTCGGGTTCCTCGCGCCGGCATCGGCCGGCGGCTTCACCGAACTCGGACTCTACACGGAGGACGACGACGGCGACCTGGTCGCCGGTGAGATCCAGAACGAGGTCGAACCCGGCGAGTCGGTGCCGGTCACGATCGCCCTGGATAACTACGAGGGCGAACGGACCGACTACTCGCTCGTCGTTCAAGAGCAGGCCTTCGACGACGACGAGATCGTCGACCGAACCGAACTCGAGCAGCTGAACGCGTCGGTCGCGGACGGCGAGACGGCGACGACCGACCGGTCGATCTCGCCGACGGCCGACGAGGGTGAAACCGTTCGGGTGAGCGTCCTCCTCTACGAGGGCGATCCGCCCGCGGAACCGACCAACGAGAACGCCGAGACGGACGCCTACTTCTGGGTTACCGTCACGGACGATCCCGACACCGACGACGACTGACGGACTCCTGTGGACCCGAGGTCCTGCGGTCGGCGACGTCGTGGACGTTCGGGACCGAGATTCTCGTCGATGCCGAAGCGGAACTCGGCTGCGGCTGCCCTCGGGTCGAGGACTCGGTCCCGAGTGGAGGCTGGGGAACGCCACGGCTCGAGGTGGGCGAAACCGACGACCAGGTGGTCACCGTCGGAGCGCTATCGCTCTGGAGACGTGGGGACGCTACCGACTGCTACTGCCGTCAGAATTCGTGTGAGCGTTCGTCTCCCGTCCGGCGAATTCTCTTCAGCGACTGCTCTCCGACAGTATGAACGGAGGGCAGTCCCGACCGTCGTCAGTGACTCGCACGACCGAACGGGACGTCGAGGTCGGGTCGTCGCGAGGCGTACTGAACGAGCGACACGGCGAGGACGATCACGCAGAGAAGCAGGGCGACGAACGGGGCGAGCGTGGCCGTCATCGGTGTGAGCCACGCAAGCGCCAGTCCGGCCGCACCGACGGCGGTGACCGTCAGGTAGATGCGGTGCCACTGGCGGGCAGTCTCGAGGTGGCGGTCGAGATACGGCTCGAAGACGTCTTCGCTGGGGAGCAACTCGATCGCGTGTGCGTCCGGGTCCCAGTCGACGATGCCGTGGTCTTCGAGCATCGGCAGGTGGGTCTGGTACAGCGAGATGTACACGCGCCGACGCTGAGTCCGGGTGACATCGTCGGGGTCGGCGTCGTTCTCCCACGCGGCGACCTGCTCGACGAGCGAGGCGAGGTCGCAGCTGCCGCCCTGGCGTTTGAGAAACTGGACGGTTCGACGTCTTCGCGCGTTGCTGAACACGTCGAACAGTTCGGCCTGGGTGAGTTCGTGATCAGACATGGGTGCCCTCTGCGTCCCGATTCGAATCGCGATCGGGGGAGTACGAATACCTCACAGAACCTCCTGCCAGACCCGCACCCTTTACTATCGCTCAGCTACCCCGTCGAAATCGAGTTATACCCGTTAGAAGCCGTGACTGACGCCTCATTCGACGTTTTGGCCTCGAGAGCGGACACAGGGTGTCGTTCGAGCGGGATCGTCGAACGCCCCGGTGACGGTGGATTCCTCGCGGTCCCGTGGCTGTAGCTCGAGTCTACGACCCCTCAGGCCCGGGATAACAAAACCTCCACGTTGGCTGTATCAGGACGATTCCCACCAGGGTATCGAGTTACCAATGACGAAACGAGACCGACGATTTCACACCCTGTTACGACGGCTAACGCCGCCAGCGGGGTGTCCGGACGACGACGGAGGTGTATCGACGTGAGTCAGTTCGTCACCGGCGAGGACTGTCAGATCGACGACGACGCGATGGTCGGCTACGGGGCGTTCGACGAGCCGACCCGGATCGGCGACGACGCGACGATCAGGGCCGGCTCGATCGTCTACGGCGACGTGACGATCGGCGACGACTTCGCGACGGGCCACGACGTGCTGGTTCGCGAGGGGACGACGATCGGCGACGACGTCCTCGTCGGCACCAGGACGGTCATCGACGGCCAGACCCGCATCGGCTCGCACGTCAGCCTCCAGACGGCCGTCTACGTCCCCACGCAGACGATCATCGGGGACAACGTCTTCGTCGGCCCGAACGCCATCATGACGAACGACGAGTACCCGATCAGGACCGACGCTGGCCTCGAGGGGCCGACGATCGAGTCGGGCGCGTCGATCGGTGCCAACGCGACCCTGTTGCCCGGCGTGACGATCGGCCAGAACGCGTTCGTCGCAGCCGGCGCCGTCGTCACCGGGGACGTCCCCGCGGACAGCCTCGCCGTCGGTGCACCAGCGACCGTCCAGGCGCTCCCGGACCCCCTCGAGGGGCCGAACCAGCTCGCATGACCGACACCGAACCGGACACGGAACTCGGTACCGGGCCGGACGGAGACGCCGCGTCGACGACGAACACTGGCCCCGCCGACGGGACCGACGACGGTGTCTCTATCGCTGCCCCCGACGTGAGCGCGGCGGCGATCGAGCGCGTCGAGTCGGTCATCGAGCGCGGCGCCCTGGCCGCCGGCGACGAGGTCGCGGCCTTCGAAGACGAGTTCGCGTCGTTCTGTGAAGCCGACCGCGGCGTCGCGACCTCGAACGGAACGACGGCGCTTCACGCCGCGCTCGAGGCGCTGGGCGTCGGCGAGGGCGACGCGGTCGTCACCTCGCCGTTCTCGTTCGTCGCGAGCGCGAACGCGATCCGAATCGCCGGCGGGACGCCGGTCTTCGCCGATATCGACCCCGAAACGTACACGATGACGCCCGAGGCCGTCGAGGAGATCGTCTCGGACCGGGACGACGTCGTCGGACTTCTCCCGGTTCACCTCTACGGCCTGCCCGCCGACATGCCTGCGCTGGCCGACCTCGCCGACGACCACGACCTGTTCGTCCTCGAGGACGCCTGCCAGGCCCACGGCGCGGCGGTCGACGGGGAACGCGTCGGGAGCCTCGGCGACGCCGCCTGCTTCTCGTTCTATCCGACCAAGAACGCCACGACCGGCGAGGGCGGCATGATCACGACCGACCGCGACGACCTCGCAGATCGGGCCGCCAGCTACGCCAACCACGGCCGTGCCACCAGCGAGCGCGGTGGGTACGAACACAGACGACTCGGGCACAACTACCGGCTGACCAACGTCGCCGCGGCGATCGGTCGGACCCAACTCGAGCGCCTGCCGGCGTTCAACGAGGCCCGACGCGAGAACGCCGCGTACTACGACGACCGGTTCACCGAGTTGTCACTCGAGACGCCGACGGTACCGTCCGGCTACCGCCACGTCTACCACCAGTACACCGTCCGGACGGCAGACAGGGACGGCCTGCAACGGGCACTCGAGTCCCGCGGCGTCGACACGGCGATCTACTACGACCCGCCGATCCACCGCCAGCCGGCCTACGAGACGGTCAGCACCGCGGCGGCCGATCTCCCGCGGGCCGAGCGGGCGGCCGAGACCGTGCTCTCGCTGCCGGTTCATCCGGGACTCTCCGAGCGCGACCGGCGGCGGGTCGCCGAAGCAGTTCGCAACTACGCTTTCACCTCATGAGTATGGATACACCACAGGGATCGACGCGACCGATACGCGCCGGCGTCATCGGCGTCGGGGCGATGGGCGAAAACCACGCGCGCGTCTACAGCGAGCTTCGAGGCGTGGAGCTCTCGGGCGTCTGCGACCACGACACCGAGGTCGCTCGAGCCGTCGCCGACGAGTACGGTACCGAGGCGACCGACGTTCGGTCGCTGCTCGACCGCTGCGATGCGGTGACGGTCGCCGTTCCGACGCCCGCCCACTACGAGACCGTCTCGCGGTGTCTCGATGCCGGCGTCCACGTCCTCGTCGAGAAACCGATCGCGGAGACGACCGACCAGGGCCGGCGACTCGCCGAACAGGCCAGGAAGGCGGGACTCGTCCTTCAGGTCGGACACATCGAGCGGTTCAACCCCGCCGTTCGGACGGTCGCCGACCTGATCGACGACCTCGAGGTGATCGGCCTCGAGGCCGAACGGCTGGGGCCGCCGGTCGACCGGGACGCACGCGGAAACGTCGTCTTCGACCTGATGGTTCACGACGTCGACGTCGTCGGATCGTTGCTGGGCGAGCGACCCGACAGCGTCTCCGCGATGGGAACCGACGACGGCCAGTACGCCACCGCGACGATGGCCTACGGCGACGTGGTCGCCTCGCTGACGGCGAGCCGGGTAACCCAGAAGAAAGTCCGGAAACTCACCGTCACGGCCACGGAGTGTCTCGTCGAGGTCGACTACCTCCAGCAGTCCGTGCTGATTCACCGCGACTCCTATCCCGAGTACCTCACGGACGACGGCCAGCGACGCTACCGCCACGAGAGCGTCGTCGAGCGTCCCCGGGTCGACAACGGCGAGCCCCTGCGACACGAACTCGAGTCGTTCCTCGAGGCGGTCCGCACCGACAGCGAGCCGGCGGTGACCGCCGAGGACGGCATCGAGGCCCTCGAACTGGTCCAGACGATCGACGCGGTCGTCGACGGCGACCCGCCCGCACGGGGACGGGAGGTGGAGCTCAGATGACGGCCGACCGAACTCGAGCGGCCGAACCCGAGACCGGAGGCACCCTCTACGGTGCCGAGGTCCCCGAAACGCGCCAGCGTGCGCTGTTGACCTCGGGTGAGATACCCGTCGCCGTCTACGGGCTCGGCAAGATGGGGCTACCGCTGGCGGCCGTCTACGCCGAGACGACCGGAAACGTCACCGGCGTCGACGTCGATCCGGCGGTCGCCGAGTCGGTCGAGACCGGCGAGAGCCACGTCGTCGGCGAACCGGGCCTCGCCGATCTCGTCGCCGAACAGGTCGAGGCGGGCCGGCTCGAGGCGACGACCGACGGCCCCGCTGCGGCCGAGCGGGCCCGGATCCACGTCGTGATCGTCCCGACGCTGCTCGACGACGAGCACGACCCCGACCTGACGACGGTCGAGTCGGTCGTCGACGACATCGCTGCCGGCCTCGAGCCGGGCGATCTCGTGATCGCCGAGTCGACGCTACCCCCCGGCAGCTGTCGGACCGTCCTCGCACCGCATCTGGCCGCGACGTCGGGACTCGAGCCCGGCGAGTTCGGCCTCGCGTTCTGTCCCGAGCGAACCTCCTCGGGGACGGCGCTGCGGGACATCCGCGGCCAGTACCCGAAGGTCGTCGGCGGCGTCGACGAAGAGAGTACCCGGGCCGCCGCCGTCGTCTACGACGAACTCTCCGACAACGAGGTCCACCCGGTCTCCGACGCGACGACCGCGGAGGCCGTGAAGGTGTTCGAGGGCGTCTACCGGGACGTCAACATCGCGCTCGCGAACGAACTCGGGCGGCTGGCGGACGAACTCGATATCTCCGTGCGCGAGGCGATGGGGACGGCCAACGAACTGCCGATGTGCCAGCTCCACGACCCCGGCCCCGGCGTGGGCGGCCACTGCATTCCGTTCTATCCACACTTCCTGCTGTCGGGCGCCGACGAACCGATGGCGCTCACCCGGACCGCCCGGGAAGTCAACGAGTCGATGCCCGCGGTCGTCGTCGAGCGCCTCGAGCGGGAACTCGCGACCGGAGCCGACAACGGCCTCGAGGACGTCGCGAGCGACCTCGCGGACGCGTCGGTGGTCGTCCTCGGGATCACGTACCGGTCGGGTGTCGAGGAGACGCGTGCCTCGCCCGCGCTGGGGGTGATCGACGCACTCACCGAAGCCGGTGCGGATGTCGCGGGCGTCGATCCGCTGATCGACCCAGCAGCGTACGGTGCCCGGCCCGTCTCGCTCGAGGACCTGTCGGCGGAGTCGTTCGACGCGGCCGTCCTCGTGACGCCACACGAGGCGTTCGGCGAGATCGACTGGAACACGCTCGAGCCGATGGTCGTCGTCGACGGGCGTGATGCACTCTCCGACCTCGCCGGCTGGGACGGAACGGACCGCCGCGAGTCGTGCCACCGCGTCTACACGCTCGCCGGCTCGAGCGACGGCTCGCCCCCGACCGGCCGACGTGAGGGGGCCCGATCCAGACGGCGGGCGGCGGGCTCAGGCGTCGACTCGCTCGAGGCCGGCCGAACGGACGGTGGTGACGATGTATAAGGGGAAGACGATCGGCGTGGTCGTGACGGCCTACGACGAGGCGGCGTTCGTCGGGAGCGTCATCGAGACGGTGCCGGGATTCGTCGACCGGATCTACGTCGTCGAAGACGACTCGCCGGACGAGAGCTGGCGAGTCATCCAGGAGGTCGCCGAGCGGATCAACGACGGCGAGGAGCCGTCGCCGGAACTCGCGGTGACCGACGGCGGTGACGGCCGGCGCGTCGTCCCGATCCGCCACGAGGAAAACCGTGGCTACGGCGCGGCGGTCAAGACGGGCTACGAACGCGCCGCCGCGGACGACATCGACGTCGTCGCGGTGATGAACGGCGACGGCCAGATGGACCCGGCGATCCTCGATCGGATCGTCGATCCGGTCGTCACCGGCGAGGCCGACTACGCCAAGGGCAACCGACTGCTCACCCGCGAGGACCGCGAGGAAATGTCGACGTTTCGCTTCGTCGGTAACGCGATGTTGACCGGCCTCTCGAAGTTCGCCTCGGGCTACTGGACCATCGGCGACCCGCAGAACGGCTACACCGCCATCTCCCGGGAGACGATCGAGTCACTCGATCTCGAGTCGATTACCGACCAGTACGGTTTTCTCAACCACATCCTCACGCACCTCAACGTCGACGATCGGCGGGTCGCGGACGTCTCGATGTCGGCGGTCTACGGCGACGAGGAGAGCAGCATCCGGTACGTGCCGTTTATCAGGTACGTCTCGTTGCTGTTGCTCCGGAGCTTCCTCTGGCGGCTCAAACGGCAGTACGTCGTCGAGGGCTTTCACCCGACCGTCGTCTTCTACGGAACCGGCGCAACCGGCCTCGCCGGCGGGCTCGCCGGCGCGCTCGCGTCGCTCCGGGGGCGAACGCGGGATGCGGCCTCGAGCGGGGGAGCCGTCGCCGGCCTCCTCGCGTCGTTCGTGGCCGTCCTCGTCGGCCTCCTCGCGCTCGGGATCGCGATCGCGATGGACGCGGCGGAAAACGAGTCGCTCGAGGTGACCCGCTACGAACACGGCGACGAGCGCGAGGACGGGGACGGCGACCGGGTGTCGGACGTAGTGGCCCGGAACGGCGGGGAGTGGGTGGCGTCCGGGGGTAACGACCCGCCGGGGCGGTGACTCTCCGTCGTCAGTCGATCGCGTACGTGGCGATCTCGGTGGCGTCGCAGGCCGGACACCGATCCGTCTCGGCTGCGACGTTCGTCCCGCAGTTTCGACACTCGAAGAGGAGCGTCATTCGCCGCTCGTCGTACTCGTCTGCGCCGACGACCTCCGAGCGACGGCGGAGCCCGGAGATAAATTTCGAGAGGGACATGTCGACCAGTGGACGCTCTTGGCTAGGTGTCGGGATAAGGGTTTTCGCGTAATACTCCCTTACAGCGACTGGAACGGCCGCCTGTAGCCGATCAGTGACACGCCACCTGGTGTCTCGGCAGCGCTGTGACCGCCGGTATCAGCCAGGGGTGGATCGATGGCGTAACGTGTCTCGCGTCGTCGGTTCGAGCCGGTCGATCGATCCGCGAGCCTCGGCGACGTCGACCAGCACGTCCGTCAGGTTCACCAGGCTGCCGACGTACTCGCGTCGTCGCTGCCCCCAGCGCTCTGTCGCCGCCTCGTCCTCGAGCAGTTCGATCGCACGCTCCCGAACGGCCTCATAGCCCCCGACCTGCTCGACGAGGCCGACGCGCTCGAGTTCGCGGAACTCGCCGTAGACGTGGTCGTCTGTCCCCCGGAAACGGATCGCGGGCGTTCCGAGGAGGCCGGCCTCGGTGACCATTGTGCCCGTGTCGGCGACCAGCAGATCGGCGCCGGCCATCGCGTCGTGGATCAATGCGGGGTGGAGGTCGTACGGTCGGGCGGGGAGATCGGCGAGGTCGAGGTCGTCGCCTTCGTCGGAGACGAACACCGTCGCCCGCTCGCCCAGACGCTCGATGAGATCACGGCGCTGTGGCGGCGAGAAGCCCTCGATGCCGGCGTCGTGAAGCGCGTCGAGGGCGTTGAACCGAACGATGACGTAGGGCTCGTCGGGATCGATCCCGAGGTACTCGTGGACGGCCGGATCGGGGTCGAAGACCGCCGGGTGGAGGTACGCACACTCCTTGAAGCCCTCGAACGTGTAGTGGGCGTCACCGAGGTCACGACGGGTGACCGCTGGCGAGAGAATACAGTCGGCGAACGGCCGCGAGACCGTGTGGTTGAACGATCCCGGTTCGTCGTCGAGGACGAGCACGGTCGGCGCTCGAGCGAGCGTGCCGGCGAAGGCGGCGTACGGGCCGCGGCCGAAGACGACGTCCGGGCGGAACCGCCGCGTCGTCGTCGCGATCCGGCCGAGCTGGCCGACCAGCTCCCGTCCGAACGCCAGCCGCGACGTCGGCTCCGTCCCGTGGGCCCCGTAGGGCTGGTAGGGCAGCCCGTAGAACTCGAGTAAGTCGGTCGTACAGTCGTACTCCCGGCCGAGGACGCACACCTCGTGGCCTCGCTCCCCGAGGCGGGAGACGGCGTGGCGGTACAGGTGGACGTGCGCCGGCGTGTTCGCGAAGACCAGAATCCGCATCGGCCCGGGATTGTCGCCCTCACGGCTTTGTAATTGAAGGAGTACACGGAGGCGGCGTCGTGGACTCGAGATCGCTCGCTGACACAGCCGGAGAAGGGGCGACGAACGATCACGGTCGTGGTGGTCGGCGCCGCCTATCGGCTCCGGTACCACTCGAGGATTTCGGGGAGGTGGGCCTCTATGGGCTGGTACTCGTAGCCGAGTTCGTCGTGGGCCTTCTGCGAGGTGTAAAAGAGTCGCTGGGTCGCGAGGGCTGCCATCTGCCGGTCGAACGGGAACACCTGTCGGCCGGTGACCGCGCGGACGCCCTCGGCGACGGGGCCGGCGGCACGGATGGCGGTCGCGGGTACGCGGATCGGGGCTGCGGTGCCGCCTGCGTAGTCGGCGATCCGCCCGGCAGCCTGGTCGTAGGTGAGGTTCT
>LKMK01000159.1 GCA_001563805.1 Natrialbaceae archaeon B1-Br10_E2g2 | reverse complement strand
GAACGGTCGAACGATCGAAAGCGTCCGGCGGCTCGTCGACCGCCACTTCGGGATCGACGACGTGCAGTTACTCTGACGGCGAATCGAGGGCGTCGGGCTCTCGCTCCCGGTTCGAGTCACGCCAAATTATTTTTCACCGCCCCGAGAACGATCCACACATGGGAGACGATGGCACGGAGACGTACGGACGCGAGCGATTGATCGAGGTCTACACGGGAGGCATGCTGGCCGACCAGCGCCCGAACGTGCCGCCGCGGTTCGAAGCCCTCGAGGCCGCCGCCCGGGAGACGCTCGAGCCCGAGGCCTACGCGTACGTCGCGGGGAGTGCGGGTGCCGAACGGACCGACCGGGAGAACCGCGAGGCGTTTTCGCGGTGGCGGATCGTTCCGCGGATGTTGCAGGACGTCGCCGAGCGGGACCTCTCGGTCGAGCTGTTCGGCCGGCAGTATCCGGCACCGATAGCGCTGGCGCCGATCGGCGTCCAGTCGATCCTCCACGAAGAGGCCGAACTCGCCTCGGCCCGGGCGGCCGCCGAGCTCGGGCTTCCGTTCGTCCAGAGCACCGCCGCGAGCGAGCCCATAGAGGACGTCGCCGACGCGGTGGGGGAGGCGCCGGCGTGGTTCCAGCTCTACTGGAGTTCGAACCGCGACCTGACGCTGAGCTTCGTCGAGCGTGCCGAAGCGGCGGGCTACGAGGCGCTGGTCGTCACCGTCGATACGCCGATCATCAGCTGGCGGGAACGCGACGTCGAGCAGGCCTACCTCCCCTTCCTCGAGGGCGAGGGCGTCGGGAACTACGTCACCGACCCCGTCTTCCGGGAGCTACTCGGTGTCGACCCCGAGACGAACCAGGACGCCGCCGTCATGCAGTTCGTCGACGTCTTCGGCGACGCCTCGCTCACCTGGGACGACCTCGAGTGGCTCCGCGAGCGGACCGAGCTCCCGATTCTCGTCAAGGGAGTCGTCCACCCCGACGACGCGGTCCTCGCACTCGAGTCGGGCGCCGACGGCGTGATCGTCTCGAACCACGGCGGGCGGCAAGTCGACAACGCCCTGCCGGCGATCGAGGCGCTGCCGCAAGTGGTGGGCCAGCTCGCCGAGGCGGGCTACGACGACGTACCCGTGTTGTTCGACAGCGGGATTCGTCGCGGGGCAGACGCCGTGGTGGCGCTGGCACTCGGCGCCGAGATGGTGTTGCTGGGTCGGCCCTACGTCTACGGGCTGGCGATCGACGGCGAGGACGGCGTCCGCGAGGTCTGTCGGAACGTCCTGGCGGATCTGGACCTCACGATGGGGCTGTCCGGACGGACGTCGGTCGAGGAATTAGACCGCGACCTGCTCGTCGCAGCCGACGGACCTGCGTTCGGAAACCTCTCGCCCGCCGAGGGACGCTAACCGATTCTCCGCCCGTAACTCGGATCGGCGAGACGGGCTCAGATTCGGCGAGCGGGGTACCTCGAGCGCTCTCGCGGCGTAACGGGCGAGTCGAAACGGGTCGCTTAAGTGGCTCCGACGGATAGCGACCCCCATGGCAAACGGCAAGTACGCCGCGCGCAAGCTGAAGAAGGACCGCCAGAACCAGCGGTGGTCCGACTCGGACTACGCGCGCCGCGCCCGTGGACTTCGCGAGAAGTCCGACCCGCTCGAGGGCGCACCACAGGCTCGAGGCATCGTACTGGAGAAAGTCGGTATCGAGGCAAAGCAGCCCAACTCGGCGATCCGAAAGTGCGTCCGAGTTCAGCTGATCAAAAACGGCAAACAGGTCACCGCGTTCTGTCCCGGTGACGGCGCCATCTCGTTCATCGACGAACACGACGAAGTCACCATCGCCGGTATCGGTGGGGCGAAGGGTCGTGCGATGGGTGACCTTTCCGGCGTCAACTACAAAGTCGACAAGGTCAACGGCGTCGCGCTGCTCGAACTCGTTCGCGGAAACGCGGAGAAACCCGTCCGATAATCATGGCGGCCGAAGACCAACCAGATCCGGACGCCCCCGCAGGAGGAACCGACGTCGGTGCGAAACTCTTCGGAACCTGGGAGATCGGCGAGATCGAGTACGCCGACCCGTCGACCGAACGGTACATCACCGTCACGCCGGTCGCACACACCGCCGGCCGACACGCCAACAAGCAGTTCAAGAAGTCCCAGATCTCGATCGTCGAGCGCTTCATCAACCGACTGATGCAGACCGAAGAGAACACGGGCAAGAAACAGCAGTCGCTGAACCACGTCCGTGACGCCTTCGAACTCATCGACGAGCGTGCCGACGAGAACCCCGTCCAGGTGCTGGTGACGGCCGTCGAGAACGCCGCCCCCCGCGAGGAGACCGTCCGCCTGAAGTACGGTGGTATCTCGGTCCCCAAAGCCGTCGACGTCGCCCCACAGCGACGGGTCGACCAGTCGCTGAAGTTCCTCGCCGAGGGCGTCTACAACGACTCGTTCAAGTCCTCGACGCCCGTCTCGGAGGCCATCGCCACCCAGCTCATCGGCGCGGCCAACAACGACGTCCAGACCTACGCAGTCAGCCAGAAAGAGGAGAAAGAGCGCGTCGCGGCGGCTGCCCGCTAACGCGGTTCTCGATTCGTTTTCGCGGTGAGTCGATCGGAGAGCCACCGGCTTGAGCCTTGCCGAAAAAGTGGCTGTGTCCTCGAGGGCATCGCGGCCAACCCCTCGCTGTCCTCCCTGGCATCCGGTGCAGCGAGTTCGAACCTCGGAGTCCGATCGCGAACGGTCACTCCGCCGCCGGGCCCTCGCCGGCGACGTAGGACCGCGTCGCCTGCACGAGGTCCTTGCGGTAGCCGCTCGGATCGGGATTGGTTCCGAGATCGCGGAACAGGTCGCGAAAGCCCTCGAAGTCGACGCTGGGGGCGTCGGTCGCCGCGGCGGCCGCGAGGTCGTAGAGCCGGTGGTCGGCGGCGACGAGGTCGTGGCGCTCGGCGAGGGCGAGCGCGAACGCGGCGTTGACGGCCGTGATCTCGGGGTCGGAACTCGGCGAGAGCCGCTCTAGGCCCGGCCGGGAGGGCGTTCCGGGACGGTCGGCCAGCGCCATCGCGAGACTCGACTCGAGGTACGCGAGCAGTTTCTCGCCGGGACCGACCGAGAGCGTGATGTCGTCGGCGTAGATGTCTTTCATGTGGTTGGCGATCTGGTGACAGTGAGCGAGTTGCCGGCGCTCGACGCGTTTGCCAGCCAGGGCGAGGTAGAGAACTTCCTCGATGGACTGGACGTGAGACGGATGCTCCTGTTCGTATCTGGCCATGTGAGAGAACTCGTGGAGCGCGAGTTCGCGAGCCATCGCGCTCGAGGCGACCTGTCTGGAGATGTTGAGGACGTGGCGGTCCTCGTAGTGACCGGCCCAGGTTCGCTCGTCGGGGTCGTCGCGTAACTGGACGTACACCGGCAGCGAGAGGTCGTGTTCGGTTTCGAAGAGGTCTCGAGCGCTGAGAAAGGGAGACGTGGGTCCAGGACCCTGTACTCGTATGTCCATGCGTACTGATGCCAAGGGGTGGGGCAGTATGGCTCTTACGCCGGACGTCGCGGGCTGCGAGCCGGTGGGCTCGCGAGCGCAGTCACCAGTATCCTGTGTGGGAATCACTCACTCAATAAAGAGATTCCGGGGCTCAAACCCGAGAAATCGGCGGATCCGCCCGAGGACGAAACACTACCCTTTTGACCCCGCTGGCGGTAACAGGGTGTATATGGGCCGACGCAAGAAGATCGTCCAAGAGTGTGAACGGCTGATGGACGAACCGGAGAACATCCGGAACATCGCCATCGCCGCTCACGTCGACCACGGAAAAACGACCCTTTCTGACAACCTCCTCGCGGGTGCGGGCATGATCTCCGACGAGACTGCCGGCGAACAGCTCGCGATGGACACGGAAGAAGACGAGCAGGAACGTGGGATCACCATCGACGCGGCGAACGTCTCGATGACCCACGAGTACGAGGGGACCAACCACCTGATCAACCTCATCGACACGCCGGGCCACGTCGACTTCGGTGGCGACGTCACCCGCGCGATGCGTGCCGTCGACGGTGCGCTCGTGGTCGTCGACGCCGTCGAGGGCGCGATGCCCCAGACGGAGACCGTCCTGCGACAGGCGCTGCGTGAGGGCGTCAAGCCGACGCTGTTCATCAACAAGGTCGACCGCCTCATCTCCGAGCTACAGGAAGGCCCACAGGAGATGCAAGAGCGTCTCGTCTCGGTCATCGCCGACGTCAACGAGCTCATCGAGGGTATGACCAAGGAGATGGACGACGTCGACGACTGGACCGTCAGCGTCGAAGACGGCACCGTCGGCTTCGGCTCCGCGCTGTACAAGTGGGGCGTCTCGATGCCCTCGATGCAGCGGACCGGCATGGACTTCGGCGACATCATGGAACTCGAGCGCGCGGACAAGCGCCAGGAGCTCCACGAGCGCACGCCGCTGTCGGACGTCGTGCTCGACATGGTCTGTGAGCACTTCCCGAACCCGGTCGACGCCCAGCCCCGCCGTATCCCACGCATCTGGCGTGGCGACGCCGAGTCCGAACTCGCCGAACAGATGCGCCTGGTCGACGAGGACGGCGAGGTCGTCTTCATGGTCACCGACATCGCGATGGACCCCCACGCCGGCGAGGTCGCCTCCGGCCGCGTCTTCTCGGGCAGCCTCGAGAAGGGCCAGGAGCTGTACGTCTCCGGAACCGCGGGCAAGAACCGCGTCCAGTCCGTCGGGATCTACATGGGTGGCGAACGCGAGGAAGTCGATCACGTCCCCGCAGGGAACATCGCCGCCGTCACCGGGTTGCGCGATGCCATCGCGGGCTCGACCGTCTCCGAGACGGACATGACCCCGTTCGAGTCGATCGAGCACATCTCCGAGCCGGTCATCACGAAGAGCGTCGAGGCCCAGACGATGGACGACCTGCCGAAGCTCATCGAGACGCTGCGCCAGGTCTCGAAAGAGGACCCGACCATCCAGGTCACGATCAACGAGGACACCGGCGAGCACCTGATCTCCGGACAGGGTGAACTCCACCTCGAGGTCATCACCCAGCGTATCGAGAAGAACCAGGGCATCCCGGTCAACACCGGTGAACCGATCGTCGTCTACCGCGAGGCCGTCCAGCAGGCAAGCGACACCGTCGAGGGCATCTCGCCGAACCGACACAACCGATTCTACATCTCCGCAGAGCCGCTCTCGGACGAAATCGTCGAGACGATCAAGCTGGGCGAAGCGTCGATGGACATGCCCGAACTCGAGCGCCGTGAAGCGCTCATGGACGCCGGCATGGACAAAGACGACGCTCAGGTCGTCGAGCACATCCACGGCTCGAACATCCTGCTCGACCAGACGAAGGGGATCCAGCACTTAAACGAGACGATGGAGCTGTTCATCGAGGGACTCGAGGAGGCCCTCGACAACGGTCCGCTCGCCAACGAGCCCGTTCAGGGAACGCTCATCCGCCTGCACGACGCCAAGCTCCACGAGGACACCATCCACCGTGGTCCGGCACAGGTCATCCCGGCGACGCGTGAAGCCGTTCACAAATCGCTGATCGACGCCCGGATCAAGATGCTCGAGCCGATGCAGGACGTCCGTATCGACGTGCCGAACGACCACATGGGCGCCGCCTCCGGCGAGATCCAGGGTCGGCGTGGCCGCGTCGACGACATGTACCAGGAAGGAGATCTGATGGTCGTCGAGGGTATCGCCCCCGTCGACGAGATGATCGGCTTCGCGAGCGACATCCGCTCCGCCACGGAGGGCCGTGCCTCCTGGAACACGGAGAACGCCGGCTTCGAGGTCATGTCCGACTCGCTCCAGCGTGAGAAGGTCATGGAGATCCGCGAGCGCAAGGGCATGAAACTCGAGCTCCCGCCGAGCATCGACTACATCTAAGCCGCGAGCGTCGGTTTTCATCGCGGTACTCTTTCGACCGCCCAGTCACCGAACGCCACACTCGAGAGCGACGGCGCTAGAGCGACCAGACGGGACGAAACCAGCTCAGGCGCGGACGATCCGGTACCGATCCGGCGAGGTCTCCTCGAGGACGGCCTCGGTTCGAAGCGAGACGATCTCGCCGGTCGGCTGCGGTTCGGTTTCGACCTCGGTCTCGACGGACTCGAGGGTGCCGAGCAGGGTGGCCGAGGGCGGTTTCTGGGCGGCGCCACAGTCGTAGATCGTCAGGAGGCCGCGCTCGCTCTCCTCGCGGTCGTAGACGACGACGTGTGCGTGGTTCGGGAGGTGCCAGCGACCGTCGTCGATGGGGACGAGGTGGTTCATAGGGGGTGGTACGACAGACCACAGCAAAAGTTCATCTCTAGTCGTCGGCGGGTACGGTCCGATCGGCGCGCTCGTCGGCCTCGAGCAGCGGCGTGCCGTCGGCCTGGGGGCCGAGACGTGGGCCGAAGGGTGGCTCGTCCGGGTCGATCACCCGTCGCCGTTCGTAGTCGGTCGAGCGTTCGACCGGGACACGACCGATCGAGGAGATCAGCGCCACGTAGTCGGCGAACGAACGGAACTCGCCGTAGTCGCCGCCGGCTCGTTTGGTGATCTCCTCGGAGAGGATCGTCCCCATGAAGTCGTCTGCCCCGCAGTGTAGCATCTTCAGGCCACCCTCGTCGCCGTATTTGACCCACGACGACTGGATGTGCTCGACGTTGTCGAGGAAGAGCCGCGAGACGGCGATCATCAGTTCGTCCTCGTCGATGCTCGCGCCGCCGGAGACGACGCCGTGTTCGAAAAGCGGCGTCTGCTGGTGGACGAACGAGAGCGGGACGAACTCCGTGATCGCGCCGTCGACGCGGTCCTGCAGGTCCCGGACGCGTTTCAGGTGCATCGCCCGGTGAGCCTCGTTTTCGACGTGGCCGTACATGATCGTCGCCGTCAATCCGAGCCCGACGGTTGCGGCGGCTTCCATCGCCTCGAGCCAGTCGTCGGTGCCGATCTTGCCGGGGCAGATCACGTCCCGAACTTCGTCGACGAGAATCTCGGCGGCGGTGCCGGGGACCGTATCGAGGCCGGCCTCGCGCAGGCGGCGGTAGACCGCCTCGTAGGACCAGTCGGTGCCCCGACGGGCGTGATAGCCCTCCTCTGGGGTCATCGAGTGGACGTGGACGCCGTCGACGTCCATCGCCGCGATCTGGTCGACGTAGGTGCCGGGGCTCTTCGCGTACACCTCGGGCGGCTTGTAGTTCGCCTCGCGGTAGGGATCGTCGAGCGCCTCGAGGATCTCGCGGTGTTCGTCGTCGAGTGCGAACGCCGGGTGGAGTCCCGAGACCGAACAGACCTCGGAGATGCCACGGGCGACGGCGTCGGCGACGATCTCGCGGGACTCGGCCGGCGTCTTGGTGAAACCCGCAGTCTCGACGTCGGACTTACGCTCGTCTCGCGGCTCCGCCGGTCGACCATTCGCGGAACGTCGTTCCGCGCGCTCGAAACTGTGTGCGGCGTCTTTGAAGTTACAGAACAGACAGCCCACGTTACAGGCCGTCGTGACGTTGTTGTTCAGGTTCGCAACGAAGGTGACCTCCTCGCCGACCACCTCGGCGCGACGACGGTCCGCAGCCTCGAGCACCCGTTCTTTGCGCCGACGGTCGATACCCTCGCTGTCCGTCCCCGTCGTCAGCAACTCGATCGCGTCGTCGACCGTCAGTCGATCGCCGTTGCGGGCTTTCGCCAGGGCGTTCTCGAACGACTGGTCGG
>LKMK01000023.1 GCA_001563805.1 Natrialbaceae archaeon B1-Br10_E2g2 | reverse complement strand
GTTCGAAGACGGCGACCCGGTCATCATCGAACTCTCGGGCTGTCGGCACCGCTATCACTCGCCGCTTGCGCGGACGACGTTCGTCGGGGACCCACCCGAGGAACTCGAGCGGACCGCAGACATCGTCGTCGAGGGGATCGAAGCCGCCCTCGACGTCGTCGAGCCGGGAGTCACCTGCGAAGTCGTCGAGAAAGCCTGGCGCGAGACGATCGCCCAGTACGGCCTCGAGAAGGAAGATCGGATCGGCTACTCGATGGGGCTGGGCTACCCGCCGGACTGGGGCGAACACACCGCGAGCATCCGGCCGGGCGACGAGACGATCCTGGAGGAGAATATGACGTTCCACATGATCCCCGGCATCTGGACCGACGAGATCGGCATGGAGATCAGCGAGACGTTCCGCGTCACGGGCTCGGGCGCGGAGACGCTCGCCGACTTCCCGCGGAAGCTGTTCACGAGCTGAGCAGTCCCTGGCCGATCGGGACTGACCGCCCTCGAGCGTCGGATCGGTCGTCTCCCGTATCGTGGCTTGTGCGCTGACAGACCGGTCACGCTCGGTACGGCGTTACGCGCTCGGCCTCGAGGGAAGTGACGTCAGACAGCTCCGGCAGTAGGTGTAGAAGGCGTCGTTTTCCGTGCCACAGGCCTGGCACGTGACTGGTCGCTCGTCGGAAGCGCGTCGAGAACTCATCACCACGGCTAGTCCGACGAGGGGCATATCCTCCCACCATACGTTTGCAAGCCGGGAGGTGGTCGGTCGGCCGTCGATGGCCGCCTCGAGCAGCTACGTCGAATCGAGCACGACGTTCTCGAGGTCCCCGTCACCCTCGAGTGCGGCGACGTTGTGTGCGACGATTTCGGCTAATCGATCCCAGTGTTTCGGCGTGTGCCCGCCCGTGTGGGGCGTGATCAGACAGTTCTCGAGGTCCCAGAGCGGGTGGTCGTTCGGCAGCGGTTCGGGGTCGGTGACGTCGAGGGCGGCCCCCCGGATCGCGTTCGACTGGAGGGCCGAGACGAGCGCGTCGGTGTCGACGATGCCGCCCCGGGCCGCGTTGACGACGACCGCGTTCGGGGGCAGCGTCGCGAGTTCCTCGCTCCCGACGAGTCCGCGCGTGAGGTCGTTCAGCGGGCAGGCGAGGACGACGTACTCACTGCGGGCGAACGCCTCGTGGATGTCCGCCTCGTCGAAGCCGAACACCTCGTCAGTCGGGCCGCCTTTCTCGGGCGTATAGCGGATGCCGATCGTCTCGACCTCGAAGCCCTCGAGGCGCTGGGCGATCTCCTGGCCGATCGAGCCGAGGCCGACGATCGTCACCGTCGAACCCGTGAACTCGTCCGACTGGAAGTGGCGCCACTCGCCGTTTCGCTTGCGCCGCCACCCCTCGTGGAGGTTACGCGCGAAGACGAGCATGTTCGCGATCGACTGCTCGGCGATACCGGGTGCGTGGATGCCGCCCGCGTTCGTCACCGTCACGCCATGCTCTGCGAGGGCGTCCATCGGCACGTGGTCGGTCCCGGCGAACGTACAGGCGAACAGCTCGAGGCGGTCGGCCTCCTCGAGGAGCGCTTCCTCGATGGTGATGCCGGTGACGACGCGGGCCTGTGGGACGAGGTCCCGTTCCTCGGCCGGCGTTCGAGCGAGCGCGACCTCGGCATCCGGGAGGTGCTCGCGCAGGGTCTCGGCGTACGATTCCATCGACAGGCCTTCGGTCCCCTCTCGGAGGACGACGACGTCCGGTTGAGTCATGGTGATATCGGGCGTCTCGAGGACGCGTTGGGTTACGATTGCCTCCGCCCGACTTATCCTTTTTGTGTAGCTCGCGTCAACAGCAATTGTGTATAATTAAGTCAGTGGGGGACGCTACACAGCCACATGAACGAACCCGTACGGGATCGGCTCGCGACGGTACGACGGGGGCTCCACCGCCACCCCGAACCGGCCTGGCGAGAGTTCTACACGACCGCTCGACTCGTCGAGGAACTCCGTGCGATCGGCGTCGACGAACTCGCCGTCGGCCCAGACGCCTACGACCCCGGTGACCGGATGGCCGTCCCCGAGGCGGAGGCCCTCGAGCCCTGGCTCGAGCGGGCGCGGGAGCGAGGGGCCGACGAGGACCTGCTCGAGCGGATGGCCGGCGGGAACACGGGTGCGATCGCGGTGCTCGACCGCGGTGACGGGCCCGTCATCGGTCTTCGCGTGGACATCGATGCCCTGTTCATCGAGGAGTCGACGAGCGACGAACACGATCCGGCCGCCGAGGGCTTTCGGTCCGAGTTCGAGGGGACGATGCACGCCTGCGGCCACGACGTCCACATGACCTGGGGACTCGCGGCCCTCGAGGCGGTCGCCGAGAGTGACTTTTCGGGCCGGTTCGTCGTCTTCTTCCAGCCCGCCGAAGAGCAAAGCGGCGGTGGGCATCCGATGGCCGAAAGCGAGTTCGCCGCCGACTTAGACTATCTGCTCGCCGCCCACGTCGGCCTCGACCACCCGACGGGCGAGGTCGTCGCCGGCATCGAGAAGCCACTGGCGATGTGTCACGTCGACGTGACTATCGAGGGGACCTCGGCCCATGCAGGAAAAGCGCCGAACGAGGGCGACAATGCCATGCACGCGATGGGGACGGCGATCGAGAACACCTACGCGATTCCACGGCACGCGGACGGCATGACCCGCGTCAACGTCGGCTACGCGGAGGCCGGGACCGCGAGCAACGTCATCGCCGAGCGAGCCCACATGGAAGCCGAGGCCCGCGGCGAGACGACCGAGCTGATGGAGTACGCCAAAACCCGACTCGAGCGCGTGATGCGAACCGCGGCCCGAATGCACGGCTGTCAGGCGGACGTCGACGTGGTCAGCGAGTCGCCCCGGGCCGACAGCGACCCGGAACTCGTCGACGTGATCGCAGCGGTCGCGGGCGAGGTTCGGGGGGTAGAGCGCGTCGTCCCCACGGCCGAGTTCGGCGCGAGCGAGGACGCTACCTTCCTCATGGATCGCGTCCAGCGAGAGGGCGGCCTCGCCGCCTACCTGATCGTCGGCACCGACCACCCGGGGAGCCACCACACGCCGACGTTCGACGTCGACGAAGCCAGCCTGGACCACGGCGTCGACGTGCTCGTCGGTGCGATCCGGGAACTCGAGCGACAGCACCCGATTCCGCGGGCGGACGCCGTCGACGGGGGGTGATTCGAACCGATCCCGGAGGATCAAACCGCGTCCGGGAAGAACCGGCCGTGGAAGCCGAACGGGGCGACGTGCGGGAGCGTCGCCCGTGCCAGTTCCGTGAGCGTCTCGGCGTCGAAGACGAGCAAGAGCGACTGCGCCGCCTCGACGTCGATCGCGGTTGCGAGGACGACCCCCTCGTCTTCGGCGTCGCCCGTCGGGTGGGGGACGAACCGCGGCTCCTCGACGTAACAGTCTGACTGCCACCACTCGATGGCGCTCCCTGTCTCGAGATCGATCTTGACGAGGCCGTTCGCCCCGCGGCGGTCGGTCGTCTGGCCGTAGAGGAACCGGTAGGGTCGACTTCGAGCGCTCGGTGCGACGGTGGGAAACTCGAGGCCACCGGGGTACTGCAGCGCCCCTTCGCGGACGAGCCCCTCGTCGGACGCGTGTGGGTCGATCCGGAACCGGCGGAGTCGACCGTCCGGTGCCGCGTCGAACCCGTCCCGGGAGAGGCGCTCGAGCGTCAGGCCGTCGACGACGTCGCCGTCGGGGAAGGCGACGAGGTCGAGGACGAGCGTGCCGTCGTCCTCGAAGGCGTTCGCGTGGTGGAACGTAAAGAACGGGTCGGTGCGGGGCTCGGCGACGAGGTCGCCGGTGTCGCGGTCGATCACCAGAAAGCGGACCGGTCGATCCTCGTCGTAGACCAGGGCGTCGAGTAACCCGTCGTCGCCCCAGGGGGCAAGCGCACGCCAGATGGCGATCCGCAGCGGCGTCTCGACGAGGACGACGTAGGTCGGCGTCACGGAACAGTCGTGGACGTAGCCGGGACCGGTCGCGGGAACCGAGGCGATCAGCTCGCGGGTCGCGGTTCCGTTTTCGATCCGGTAGACGTGATACTGGGGGTTCCTGCCGAACGTCGTGGCGTAGCCGATCGTCTCCCCGCTGGTCGGGTCGACGGTAAGGTGGGCCGTCGCGAGGTGTTCGGGGAGGTCGTCCCGAAAGCGAAACTCCCCGCGGGTCTCGAGCGTGACCGGATCGAACGCGATCCGGCGTGGCGCCTCGGTGAGTGCGACGTAGTGGTCGTCGAGGCGGGCGACGTGGACGGAGGCGTTGTCGGTCGGCGTCGGCGGACCGCGGGCCCGGACCCAGGCCGCGAGTCGGCGAGCGAAGCCGACGTCGGTCCCGAACTGGCCCTCGAGGCTGCCGTCTCGAGCGGCCGCGTACGCCTCGGTTCGCAGGAATCGGTTGGTGTATCGGACCGTCCCGTCGTCGAACGCGTATCGACGCAACATGGCGAGGCCGTCGAACCAGTGGGCGACCCGCTCGTCGCCGCTTTCGAACCGACCCGGTCCGTTCCGGATCAACGCACCCGAGAGCCAGTCCGGGACCGAGCCGCTCGTCGGGAGGGGACGGTCGGTCACCTCCGTCTCGAGCGACCGAAAGCCGGCCAGAAAGCCGTCGTCTGCCGTCATCGTCTAGGGGTCGACGTGGGCGCGTATCAAACTGGAGCCTACGACCGGGTCATACAACGGTTTTCACATTCGATCTGCGATTATCCGACCAACTGGCACGTACCGGTTCGCGAGGAGGCGGATAGAAGCATTAAGCCAACCCAGGCCTTACGCGATATCACATGACTCACGTTTCGATTACCGACGCAATCGACGACCTCGAACCGCGCGAACTCCAACACAGGGAAGTCCTCGACGCGGGGCCGATCACCGTTGAAGTCGGGAAGTATCCCGCCGACAGCGCTGTGCCGAAGAATCCTCACAACGAAGAGGAACTGTACTACGTGCTTTCGGGATCGGGTAAAATTCGAGTCGGCGATGACACGCGCGATGTCGAAGCGGGCGACCTCGTCCACGTCGAAGCCTCCCTCGAACACGACTTTTTCAAGATTACAGAGGAGATTACGGTCCTGATTGTCCTGGGGCCGGCGACCAACCCCACCTCGTACGGCATCCGTGAAGAAGACGGATGACTACGAGAAAAGTCGTCCATCGAAAATCTGTTTACAGATCCACCTAGCGAGCAGATCACCGAAAGAGGGAGTGGAATTGCCACCGTAGGAGGATTGCTATGACATCCTCGCCTACGCTAAGAAACAGACGTGGAGACAGCGGGCCGGTCAGGCGGCTTTCGTGTTCGTCCCGACGGCCGCGATGGCGTCACAGAAGATGCCGACACCGAGTTCGATCTCGCGGGCGCTCGAGTCGAGCGGCGGAAGCAGGCGAATCGTCTTCGTGCCACAGCCGAGGGTGAGCAGGCCGCGTCTGAGCGACGCTTCGACGACGGCGTTGCGCCGCTCGTGCGTGTCGAACTCGATGGCGAGCATCAGCCCCTTCCCGCGGACGTCCTCGACGTAATCGGGCGCGTCGTCGGCCAGCAGTTCTTTGGCCTGCTCGCCGCGTGTCGTCGCGTTCTCGAGGAGGTCGTACTCCTCGATGGCCTCGAGGGTGAACGCCCCCATCATCGAGCCGAGCAGGTCGCCGCCGCCGAACGTCGACCCGAGCCGGTTTTTCTCGCTCGGGAAGAGCTCCGACCGCGAGATTGTCGCACCGACGCGCAGCGCCTTCGCCGCCGAGATGACGTCCGGTTCGATGGGGTAGTGATCCGAAGCCCAGATCTCGCCCGTCCGGCCGACACCCGACTGGATCTCGTCGACGACGAGCGGAATGTCGTACTCGTCGCTGACGGCGCCGACCTCCGCCATGAACTCGTCGCTGGGGAAGCGGTAGCCGCCGACGCCCTGGATCGGCTCGAGCGCGATAAACGCGACCTCCTCGGGGTTGACGTGGCCGCCCTCGGGCGCGAGGGCGTTGCGGAGCTGTGAGCCCTCGCCGGCGAAGAAGCCACAGTCACAGCTGTCGGGATCACAGGCGCGATCCGCACAGAACTGGACGGTCTCGATGCCGTCGATCTGTGGGTAGTGGCGCGTGTAGACCTCCTTCGACTTCGTCAGCGAGAGCGTCCCGAGGGTTCGACCGTGGAAACTGCCGGCGAAGGCGTAGCCGTACTTCGCCGGCGAACGGTGGTCGTGGGTGATCTTCATCGCGTTCTCGATCGCCTCCGCGCCGGAGTTCGAGAGGAACACGGTGTCCATCCCGTAGCGACTCGAGACCTCGACCAGTTTCTCCATCAGGTGACTCGAGCCCGGGACCGACGACTCGTCGGGGGTCGGGCCGGCGCCGAAGTACATGTCCTGGCCGGCGATTTTCATCGGCTCGACGAGGTCGAACTCGCGGAGCTTCGACGTGAGCTTCTCGTTGTTGTATCCGAGGGGAGCGGCGCCGATGTGGCAGGTAAAATCCAGGAGGACGTTGCCGTCGACGTCGGTGACGAACGGACCGTCGGCCTCGCGGGTGATGTCCCAGACGAACTCGTGGGAGTACTCGCTCGGTGCCGCGTTCTCGCCGTGGAAGGCGACCCACTCGCGGGCGTTCGGGCCGGGAAAGGCGTCCACGTCCGGTTCCGCTGTGTCCCTGTTCATACACAGATTATGTGTACGGCGTACATTAAATATTGTTATGGAGTGCCGGTGGCAGGCGCGCTATAGCCCGTTAGCCGACGGTCGCAGCGACGAGAGAAAACAGGTTCGGTCGAGCGTCGTACGGACTACTGTAGGTTATTTTCGGCCCGACCGCGAGCCGTCCTGCGGCCGGGCCCGTACATCGGTACAGCAGACCGTCTCAGTCGTCGTCGGACGGCTCCGCGCTCGGTGCCGGCTCGTCCGATCGGTCCGGGCTCGAGCCGATCAGAACGGACCGATCCTGCAGGAGGACCCTGCCGTGGTTGGCGCTAAAGTTCTTGGCCAGCGAGAGCATCGCGAAGAGGCAGACGAACGCGAACGGCGCGCCGGTGATGACGACCGCCTGCTCGAGTGCGCCAGCGCCACCCTCGCCACCCAGCAACATGAGAATCGCGGCGGTCAGCCCGAGCACGACGCCCCAGAAGATGCGGTTGACGTTCGACGGCTGCTCTTTCCCGCCGGTGGTCATCATCGAGACTGCGAGCGTCGAGGAGTCCGCCGAGGTGACGAAGAACGTCGTCACGAGCACGAGAAATGCGATCATGAACGCTGCCCCGAACGGGAACGCCTCGAACATGATGAAGCCGGTCACCTCTGCGCCGGCCTCGAACGCCATCACGTCAGCGAAGCTGGCGATCCCCTCGTGCTGGAAGAAGACGGCTGTGCCACCGACGAAGACGAACCACGGGATCGTGGCAGCCGAGGTCGCGACGATCCCAGTAAAGGCCACCTCTCGGACGGTTCGCCCCTTCGCGATCCGGGCGATGAACAGCCCGGCAAACGGTGACCACGAGAGCGCCCACGCCCAGTAGAAGACCGTCCATCCTTCCACCCACGCGACTCCGTCTGCTCCGGCGTCAGCACCGGTGTAGAGACTCATCGCGACGAAATCGCTGATCATGCCGCCGATCGCCTGCGAGCCGAGCAATAACAGAAACATCGTCGGTCCGACGATGAACGTCGCGACCATCATCACGGCGAACAGCCCCATATTGAAGTTCGAGAGCCGGCGGATCCCGCGGTCGATTCCGAGCACCATCGAAATCGTAAACAGAATCGTCATCGCGGTGACGACCAGCAGGATGCCGCTATCACCCAGGTCGACGCCCCAGGCTTCGTTGAGGCCGGTCACGAACTGACTTCCGATGAAGCCCAGCGAGGTCGCGACGCCGCCGATGGTCGCGAACACCGCGAGAACGTCGATCACCTTCGCGGCCGGGCCGTCGAGGTTCTCCTTGCCGAGGATCGGCGTCAGTGCCGACGACACCCGCAACGGGACGCCGTCATAGTTGTACGCGAAGTAGCCGATCGCGATGCCCATGATGGTAAACACCGCGAGCTGGGGCAACGCCCAGTGGAACAACGTCTGCTGGACGGCTAGCGGAATCGCCTCCGCCGAGCCACCTTCGACGCCGAACAGCGGATTCGGATCGTCGTAGTAAAACAGTGCTTCGGTCGGTCCCCAGAAGACGACCCCCGCAGCGAAGCCGGCCGAGTACAACATCGCGAAAAACGACAGAAAGCTGTACTCCGGATCACCGTCTCCGAGTTTGATCTTCCCCCACGGACCGACGATGAGAAACAGGAGGAAGACGACGATCAGGAACACGATCACCAGCAACGCCCAGCTCAGATAACTGAGCATCTCGTCGTGAACCAGCTCGATCGTGCCGGCGACGAACTCCCGATCGAGGAAGAACGCGACGATCACGCCCAGCGAGAGCAACGCACCGAAAACGAAGACGATCGGATCGAGTTCCTCGAAGAACCGCTCGGCCGCGCCGGAGTCCTCCGCGCTCACGAATTCCCACCTCGAGCGCTCGGCCGACAGCCCGCCGTTCTTGTACACCTACCCCGCTCGTACATCGTGGTGAGCGATGACATACCGTGTCAAACGAGAAAGTGGTGCATAAATATTTCTTTTTCGTAACTCGCATACACAGATTGCGTTTATTGGAAATGATTCGCCGATCGGCTTTCCGACACCTTCTCGAGTGGACACACGTCCCTGCTGACAGAATTATCTGGACGAATTGGTATTCTCGAGCAGACTGTCGCAAATGTAGCCAGTTTTCGTCCTCGAGCAGCCGACAGCTGACCAGTCGACCGGACGAGCGGCGACCGTCCGCAAACTCCAGACCGAACGACGTGTCGTGACACGGTCTGTTGTGATTCGGTACCGGTGATCGCTCGACCGGGACAACGATCACCGGTACGCCGGGACAACGATCCGTATGCTACCTCGACGGAGCGTCAGTTCGTCAGCTCTTCGACGCTCCGTTCTCGAGCCTCGGCACTCTCGGCGACCGCTCGCGTGTACTGGTCGACGCTGTCTTTGATCTCCTCGCGAGTCGACTCCGGCGAGAACTCCTCGGACATGGTCAGCAACCGGACGAACGCGCGCAGTTCCTCGTCGGTCACCTGGGCGAACTCCTCGTTCTCGAGTTTCTCGATCACTTCGTCGACGTCGATCTGCCCGACCGGGTCGACGTTGAACTCGACGTTGACCATCCGGTAGTTCGAACCGGCAAGACGCTGTTCGGCCTTCCCGACGCCTTCCGAAAGCATGTCCTTGAACGGGGTGTGATACCCCATCGTCCCGAGGTGAAGGAACGCGAGCATGTCCGTGATACCCTGCGTGTACGCGTCGCGTTCGTCGTCGTCGGGGTCGAAGACGGTCTTTCGATCTCGTTCTTCTAGGTACGCAAAGAGGATGCTGAAATCGAGAATCGCGTTCCTGACGCGGCGTCGGATCCGGTTTCGCTTCTGTTTTTTCGAGTGATCGGTGTAATCGGTCTTTCGCCCGAGGAGGAAATCGCGATCCGAAGGCGTGAGGATCCCACGCGGTCGATCGGCGTCGGCCGCTGGCCGAAGTGACTCCGGCACGTCGTCCTGGCTCATACAGGACAGTCGGGTATCTCGAGGATTAACCTTTCCGTTCGGCCAGACGTGTTGATCCTAATACATGTTTGTGCTGGCCCGAGCTGCCGTCGGCTACGGCCGCCGACGGCCACACTCGAGGACGGCGTCGGTCAGCACGGCAACCCCGATCTCGAGGCTCGCCTCGTCCACGTCGAACGTCGGCGTCTGGTGGTTCGTCGGGTGGTCGGTGCCGACGAGGACGTACGACGCCAGGCCGCCGTCGTTCTGGACGCGTTCCATGAGATACGTCGCGTCCTCGCTCGCGTTGAACGCGGCCGTCTCGACGACCTCGTGGACGTACTGCGTCGCCCGTGCGACTTCGCCGACGAGGTCCCGTAGCGTGGGGTCGCTCTCGACGCTCGGCGACTCGCTGATCACGCGGGGCGTGACGTCACAGTCGTGCATCTCCGCGGCGGCATAGAGGACGCGCTCGAGTTCGGTTCGCGTATACTCCATCAGCGCCGTCGTCTCGCCGCGGACCTCACACTCGAGGGTGATCTCCTCGGCGATGACGTTGCTCGCCGTGCCGCCGTGGATCGAGCCGACGTTCACCCGGGTCATGCCGTCGGCGTGCCGTGGGATCGCGTAGGCGTTCTGAATCGCGGTGGCGACCGCCTGCATCGCGTTCGCCCCCTCGTTGGGCGCCCGTCCGGCGTGGGCACTCGCCCCCTCGAACGTGGCGGTGATGTGAGCCATCGAAAGCGGCTTCCCGACGCCAGCGACGACGGCCCCCGTCGGGTGGTCTAACCCGAGGTGGACCGCGAACAGGTACTCGACGCCGTCGAGATAGCCACCCTCGGCCATCGCCTTCCCGCCGCCGCTGATCTCCTCTGCCGGCTGGAAAAAGACCGTAAACGTCCCCTCGAAGTCGGATCGTTTGACCGCCTCGAGCGTCCCGATCCCCATCGCGACGTGTGCGTCGTGGCCACAGGCGTGCATGTAGCCCTCGTGTTCCGACCGGAACCCCTCGTCGGCCGGTCGGTGGCCGGGATCGGCTGACTCCCGGATCGCCGTCGCGTCCATGTCAACGCGCAAGCCGACCGACGGCCCCTCGCCGCGCTCGAGGACGGCGACGACGCCCGTGTGCCCGCCGGCAGTCTTCTCGAGGAGCTCCTCGCGGACGCCCGCCTCGCGAGCACGCTCGAGCCAGGGCTCGAGGTCCTCGTCGTCGGGGACCGCCATCCGCGCGTCGCTCGCGAGACACTCCCGGCCGACAGCGATCTCGTCGACGCCGATCCGCTCGAGTTCCGCGACGATCCGCCCGGTCGTCCGAAACTCGCGCCAGCCGGGCTCGGGACGGCGGTGAAACTCCCGCCGAAGCTCGCGTAGGTCCGTTCGTACGTCCTCGAGCATTCGTGGCAGGTGTTTACGCGGCAGCTACTTAACCATAGTCAAAAATCGGACACTGCGTCGACCCGCCTCGGGCGGACGACTGCACGTGAGTTTCGCCCCGACCGCGAACTCCTGCGGTCGAGTCGCTGTGCCGGGCGTATCAGGCGATTTAGGCTGCGTCAGCGGTCACGTGTTCGATCGCCTCTACGATGACGTCCATCGCGACCTCGGCGAGTTCGTGGGTCAACACGAGCGGCGGGATGAGCCGGAGCACGTTACTGTGGCGGCCGGCCGTCCAGACCAGCACGCCGTGTTCGAAACAGTACTGCTGGATGGCGTCGACGGCGTCGCCGTCCGGAGCGCCGTCCGCGTCGACGAACTCGGCGCCGATGAACAGCCCCTTCCCGCGGACGTCGACCAGCCGGTCGGTCCCGTCGGCGGCCGTCCGTAGCCGACCCCGGATGTACTCGCCGACGTCGCGGGCGTGAGCGAGCAGGTCGTGGTCCTGGATGTACTCGATCGCGCGGGTGCCGGCACGCATGCCGACGACGTGGCCGCGGTACGTGCCGGCGTGGTCGCCCGGCCCCCAGGTGTCGAGGCCCTCGTGGTACATCGTCGCCGACAGCGGGAAGCCGACCCCGCCGAGGGCCTTCGCAGAGGTCATGATGTCGGGCGTGACGCCGTGCCAGTCGCTGGCCCACCACTGGCCGGTGCGGCCCAGGCCGCTCTGGATCTCGTCGAACATCAGCGGAACGTCGTTGTCGTCGGCGAGGTCGCGCAGCCCTTGCAGGAACCCCTCCGGCGGGACGATGATGCCGCCCTCGCCCTGGATCGGCTCGACGAAGATGCCGGCCGGGTTCGCCATCCCACCGTAGGGATCCTCGAGCACCGCCTGGACCTCCTCGAGCGCGCGGGCACAGGAAAACGAGCCACAGCATTCGGAGGCAGGCCGGGAACAGATCGCCTGGGCGTCCCCGGAGCCGGCGTCGGCCGACGGCGTCGGGTAACGGACGTGGGTGACCTCCGGCATGAGCGGCGTGTACGCCTCCTTGAACTTCTTGTTCGAGGTGAGCGTCATCGCCCCCGGCGTCGCGCCGTGGTAGGCGCCACGGAAGGCGATCAGGCCGTCGCCGCCGGTGTTGTACTTCGCGAGCTTGATCGAGGCCTCGACGGCGTCGCTGCCCGTCGGGCCGCCGAAGACGACGCGGTTGTTGCCCTGCAGGCCGTCGGGAGCGATCTCGTCGAGTTTCTCGATCAGCTCGAGTCGGGCCTCGGTCGGGAAGTCGACCGTGTGGACGAACTTGTCGGCCTGCTCGTGGACGGCCTCGAGCACGTAGGGATTCGCGTGGCCGACGTTGAGCACGCCGATGCCGGCGAACATGTCGATGTAGGTGTTGCCGTCGGCGTCGCGGATCGTCGCGCCCTTGCCCGACTCGAAGGCGATCGGGATGTCGTTCGGATAGGCGACCGCGCTGCTGTCGATCTCGCGTTGTTTCTCGAGCAGCGCCCGCGTCTTCGGTCCCGGAACGTCGTCGACGGACGGTGCGTCGTCGTAGTGTAACTCCTCGATCGGCGGTCCTGCCGTCATACGTAGCTCGTCGCAGAACGAGCGTATATATTTTATCAACGATATTCACACAGGTAGTACACAGATATTGAATACACGTCGGCCAGCCCGGTGGCCCGGACCAGCTCCTCGCGATGAGGTAGTAGCCACTGAACGTCGATGCACACTCGACCCCACGATGGGGGGACGGTTCGAAGCGGAAGCGAGCGAGAATCGGAGAGAATACGATCGGTGTGTGACTCGTTGCAGTCGTTGCTATATCACCCGTCCAGGGCGGTCGGGTACTGAAGCGTCGCGGGAACCTCTGGTTTGGCCTTCGAGCAGCCAGCGGTCGATAGCTATAGTGGCCACTGCACGTCAGTGCACACCTGATCGCCAGACGGTTCGGCGATCAGTGTGTAACTCGTTGCAGTTGTTACTACAGGCGTCGGTGACGGGGGACGCTCGAGTGCGCCCAGGCGATTGTCTCGAGAACGCTCAAGCGATTACTTCGAGGACGCTCAGGCGACCGTCTCGAGGGCGGTTCGGAGTTCGTCGACGGCGTAGGCGAGCTGGTCGCGGCTGATCGACAACGGCGGCTGGAACCGCATGACGTTCTTGTAGTAGCCGCCGACGCCCATCACGACGTTCGACTCCTCGCGCAGGTAGTCGCCGACGGCGCCGGCGAGGTCGGCGTCGGGCTTCGGGGAGACCTGCTGTGGGCCCTCCGCGGTCGGGTCGACGAGTTCGACGCCCCACATCAGTCCGAGCCCGCGGGTCTCGCCGACCTCGTCGAACTCCGACTCGAGCGCCTCGAGTTCCGAGGCGAGCCACTCGCCCTGCTCGCGAGCGTTGTCGACGAGCCCGTCCTGGAGTTCGTCGATGGTGGCGAGCGCGGCCGCACAGGCGACGGGGTTGCCGCCGAACGTCGAGAGGTGGTCGCCGGACTCGAAGGCGTCGGCGATCTCCGTTGGGGCCGTAAACGCGCCCAGCGGGAGGCCGTTGGCGATCCCTTTCGCCTGGGTGAGGATGTCGGGGACGACGTCGAAGTGCTCGGTCGCGAACAGCTCGCCGGTCCGGCCGTAGCCGGTCTGGACCTCGTCGGCGATGAGCAACGCGTCGTGTTCGTGGGCGATCTCCTGGACGCGTCCGAGCCACTCCTTCGGCGGGACGACGATGCCGGCTTCGCCCATCACGGGCTCGACGACGATGGCCGCGAGGTCGCCGCTCGTGTGGGCGCCGATCACGCGCTCGAGGTCGTCTGCACAGCTCGAATCACAGGGGCCGCCGTCACACCGCGAGCAACGGTAGCCGTACGGCGGTGCGGTGTGGGAGACGTCGTTGATCGTCGGGGCCATGCCCTTCTTGTAGCCCTTGTTGCCGGTGAGCGCGAGGCTCCCGAGGGTTCGGCCGTGAAAGCCCATCTCGAGTGCGACGACTTCCGTCGAGCCGGTGTACTTGCGGGCGAGCTTGACCGCACCTTCGACCGACTCCGTCCCGGAGTTACAGAAGAAGGTCTTCTCGAGATCGCCCGGCGTCACGTCGGCGATTTTCGCGGCGAGGTCGGCGACCGGCTCGCTCGGGTGGAGATACGAACAACCGTGGACGAACGCCTCGAGCTGGTCGGTCGCAGCCTCGACGACGGCCTCGTTGCCGTGGCCGGCGTTCGCGACCGAGATTCCCGAGAAAAGATCGAGGTACTCGTTACCGTCGAAGTCTTCGAAGGTACAGCCCTCGGCCCGCTTTACCGGGACGTGCAGGGACTTCCAGATGGGCATCACGTGGTCGTCGTAGCCACCGACGACCGACGAGTTCGAGTGGTGTTCAGACATTGTATATGAATTTGGACTGTGTGCTAATAAATTGTGCCAAATTGGATTGGAGCCACGTCTGGTGGCTGGAGTGGAGATAGATCTTATCGGCGGGACGAGCGAGACCGCGCTCGACGAGCGACTCGCACGGAATCGGCGAGCGATGGCCTGGTCGATTCGCAGACACGGGCGGGACTGTCGAGGGCCCACCTCGCTCGGAGAAAAGGAAGGGCTCTTTAGCCCCTAGTGTGAGTTGGGGTACATGGCTTCGTGGAAACGGGACTTCGCGAGCGGGCTGATCGTTCTCGGCCCCATCCTCATCACGCTCTACGTCGTCTACTGGCTCTACGGCCTCGTGGCAGGGGTCACCCCCGGACTCATCCTCGAGCCCGACGCCCTCGAGCCGATCGTTCCCGGCGACGGCCCGCAGGCCCACCAGAGCCGGGAACAGCTCGCGCAGTTTCTCCGCGTCGTGGTCTCGCTGACGGTCTTTACGATCCTCACGCTCTCCGTCGGCTACCTCATGCGAACGACGGTCGGTGGCCTCGTCGAACGCGTCGTCGACAACGTCGCCAACCGCGTTCCGGTGATGCGGGTGGTCTACAACGCCTCGAAGATGGCCGCCGAAACCGCCTTCGGCGAGCAGGAATCACTCCAGAAACCGGTCAAACTCGAGGTCTGGAACGGACTCCGCATGACCGCGTTCATGACGGGCAAGAAGACCGACGACGGACGTCACGTGCTCTTTCTACCGACGTCGCCGAACATCACGACCGGGTTCGTCATCGAGGTCCACCCGGATCGGTTCACCGAGATCGACGAAGACGTCGAGGACGCCCTCACCCGCGTGCTCAGTGCGGGCTTCGGCGACGCGGATCGCCGCGGCATGGACGCCGGCGTCCAGATCGACGTCGTCGACGAGATGTCCGGCCAGTCGACGGCCAGGCGCACCGACTCGAGCGAGGACTCGACTGGCAGTAGTGCGAACGCGAACGACGACTGAGACGGGCTGCTGTCCCGATGGACCCGAGACCGCAGGAGCGTCAGGTCGCCCGGTGTAGACGAGCAGCGGCCCACTCGAGCGCGTACACTGATCCGGTATCGACTCGAGTCCGTCCCGTTCCGGTCTCGGCGACGAGGTAACCGCTATCGAAACCGCCGACACGACGGCTCGACGCAGTAGCGACCGACTTCTCACAGTAGGCCGAACGAACAGGCCAGAGCCGGTCCAGTGAGGGAGCCTCCCGGTCCGGTTTCCGAGGCCGCTCAGCAGTCCCCGTCCCATCTCCACGCCAGCTTGCGAATTTCGACCCGTATGGTGTACGTGAACGATTACTATGCACCCCCTATCCCTGGGTCGGCGTGGGTGTCTTCCAGATGGACGATCTCGAGCAAACACGACGCACAGCGCTCAGACTCATCGCAGCGGGGGCGGTCACGACGGCCGGGACCGGCGTCGCATCGGCGAGCGACGGCGACGAACTGCCGGATGACGGGTACGCCCACCACGTCATTCCGGAGGACCTCTACGTGGCGCTTCTCACCCCCCAGGAGGGCGTCGAGACGAAAGCGGGTGGCTTCGCCGCGTTCCAGGTTCGCGAGGAGGCCGTGACGTTCGCACTCGCGGTGTCGAACGTTGAGAACGCGTTCATGACGCACATTCACGAGACCGAAGTGCTCGGCCCGATCGCGGTCTGGCTCCACGACGTCGAGACCCAGGGCGAGGAACTCGTCGACGGTCAGTTCTCTGGACTCCTCGACGCTGGCACGATCACCGACGAGACCATCGCCGCCGGCCGAGCCGAGGAGGCGGAGACACAGACGGTCGCGCAGCTGGTCGAGCTGATGGACGCCGGCGAGGCCTACGTCAACCTGCACACCGAGGCGAACCCGGACGGTGAGATCGCCGGTCGGATCAGGGAGTTCAGCTGGGAGCACGTCCAGTCGATGCACCGGTAGCGTCGAACCACGGCGGGGCAGTCGGTGGGAGCTCTCGAGACGAACCGGCGCGAAAACTCGGGCAGCGAGTGAGAAACCGACGGTCTAGACGTACTCGAACCAGTCGTCGTAGGCGTCGGTCTTGCGCTCGACCACGTCGAAGAACTCGCCCTGGATGTCCTCAGTGATCGGTCCGCGCGAGCCGTCGCCGATGACGACGTTGTCGACTTTCCGGATGGGCGTCACTTCGGCCGCCGACCCGGTGAAGAACAGTTCGTCGGCGGTGTTGAGCTCGCCGCGGGAGATCGAGACGTCGTCGTGGACCGTATAGCCCAGGTCCTCGGCGAGTTCGATCACGGTGTCACGGGTGATGCCGTCGAGGATCGACTCCGAGAGACCGGGCGTGTAAATCTCGCCGTCCCGGACGAGGAAGACGTTCTCACCAGGGCCCTCGGCGACGTTCCCCTCCTTGTTGAGGACGATCGCCTCGGCGTAGCCGTTGCGACGGGCCTCCTCGCCCGCGAGCATGCTATTGACGTACAGTCCCGTCGTCTTCGCGTTCGTCGGAATCTGACTCGAGGCGTGTTTGCGCCACGAGGAGATCATCACGTCGATGCCGGTCTCCAGGGCCTCCTCGCCGAGGTAGGCCCCCCAGGGCCAGACGGCGATCGCGACCCGGGTCGGACAGTCCTTCGGGCTGACGCCCAGCGAGTTGTAGCCGTAGAATGCGATCGGGCGGATGTAACAGGAGGGCAGTTCCTGCCGGCGGATGAGTGCTTTCGTCGCCTCGGTCAGTTCCTCCACCGTGAAGTCGATCTCCATCTCGTACGGCTTGGCCGACTGGAAGAGTCGTTCCAGGTGTTCTTCCCAGCGAAAGATAGCCGGCCCGTTTTCGGTGTCGTAACAGCGCGCGCCTTCGAAGACGCCGGTCCCGTAGTGGAGCCCGTGGGTGAGCACGTGAATCTGTGCGTCGTCCCAGTCGACGAACTCCCCGTCCATCCAGATCGTGTCGACGTCCATCTCGTCGAATCCCATGGTCGAAGCTGTTGCACACCACCGTACTAAGTGTTCGCGATTTTACGGACGGAGAGATTCGATGCCGTCGAATCGTCGATGGATATCGATACGCACGCCACCTGCGACCAGGGCGGATGCTTTCGACGATCGAACCAGAACCCCGTATATGTCGGGCCTACTAATCCGAGTATGAGCTTCGCTATCGACCGACGACGATTCGTTCGGGTTGCCGGCGGCGGCGCCGTCGTCGCCCTCGCCGGCTGTCTCGGGGACGACGATGACGACGGAGAACTCGAGGATAGTGACGACGACCACGAGGACGACGACGGTGACGATGGCGACGACGGGGAGCTCGAGGGCAGCGACGGGATGGTCTACGCCTTCGCGCCGAACACCATCGCGATCATCGACCCCGAAGCTGGCGAGGTCGTCGACGAGATTACCGAGGACCTCGACGACGAGGGCTGGGGCGATCCGCGGATCACGGCCGACTACAGCGAGATCTACGTGATCCGAGACTCCCCCTCACAGGTGCTCGTCATCGACACCGAGGCTCGAGAGATCGTCGCCGAGGTCGACATCGGACCCGACGCGACCCACATGTATCATCCGAACGACGAGGAGATGTGGGCACACAGCGACGACGAGGGGACGTTCTACGTCGTCGATACCGACTCCCACGAGGTGACGGAGGTCGTCGAATCCGGCCTCGAGAACGAGGGCCACGGCAAACTACTCTACCACGAGGACTTCGGATCGATGGGCTATGCAACGAACGTCAACGATCCCGGCGCGCCGGTGATCGACCTCGAGAATTACGAGCGAAGCGATTTCATCGAGTTCGCCGACGACGACGAGCAGGGGACCCACTACAAGGCGTACTGCCCCGAGACGGGGCTCGCGTACGTCGAGTTCGGCGACGAGACGGTCGTCGTCGACACCGAGACCGACGACATCGTCGACACGCTCGAGTTCGCAGGCGGGATGTACCTCTCGCCCGACGAGCAGGTCCTGGGCGTGCTCGACGGTGACGACGTCCGATTCCTCGACGCCACCAGCGAGGACAGCGAGGAACTCGGCGTCGTCTCGGTCGGCGAAGGTCCCGACGCCCTCCGGTACCACGAGAGTGAGGACACACTCTACGCGGTCACGGCTCACACGCACACCGACGAGGCCTCGATCATCGACGTCGACGAACTCGAGGTCGTCGACACTGTCGACATCGGTGACATCGTTCGTCCCGAGGACGCACCCCACCTCCACCGGACCGGCGTTGCCGGTGACGGCTACTTCGTCTCGCCGGCCGACGACGACGGGATCGTCGCCGTCGTCGATATCGAGGCCCGCGAGGTCGAACACGTCGAGGTCGAGGAGGGCGTCGACACCGTCCAGTACGTCGGCGACTCCGGCGTCGGCTACTCCGGCAGACTCAGATAATGAACCCGAATATGGACGACTCAGTCGAGCGGCGATCGGTTATCGGGGCCGCTGGCGGACTCGCAATCACGTCTCTCGCTGGCTGTCTCGGCAATGGTTCCGACGACGCTGCAGACGACAGCGATAACGACAGCAACGGAGACGAACCCGATGCTATCGGTAGTGACGGACTCGTCTACGCGTTCGCTCCGGATCGGGTCTCGATCCTCGACCCCGCCGAGGGCGAGGTCGTCGACGAAATCACCGACGAGTTCGACGGCGAGTCGTGGGCTGATCCACAGATTACCCACGACTACGGACAGATATTCGTCGTCGAGGAGTCGCTCAGTCAGGTCCACGTTATCGACACCGAGACGCGCACGCACGAAACCGCAATTGACGTCGGTCCGGGCATCAATCACATCTACCACCCAGTCGACGACGAAATCTGGGTACACGCTGACGACGAGGGTGCGTTCTACGTTATCGATGTCGACGCCCTCGAGGTGAGCGAAATCGTCGAGTCCGGCCTCGATGGCGAGGGCCACGGTAAGCTCCTCTACCACGAAGCGATGGGCGACACCGGGTACGCGACGAACGTCAACGATCCCGGAATACCTGTTATCGACCTCGAGGCCTACGAACGAACGGCGTTCGTCGAGTTCGGCGAGGCGGGTGGCACTCACTACAAGGCCTACGGTCCGAGAAACGGTCTCGCGTACGTCGAGTACGTCGGTGGGACGACTGTCGTCGACACCGAGACGGTGGATATCGTCGACGAACTCGACTTCACCGGCGGAATGTTCCTCTCGCCCGGGGAGGACCGACTCGCTATCGTTGACGACGAGGTCTATTTCGTAGACGTAACCAGTGAAAACAGTGACGTACTGGGTAGCCTTGCAATCGACGGGGGCCCCTCAACGGTCCGCTTCGAACCCGAGGGAGAGACCGCCTTCGTTGCGAACGCCGAATCGGACGACGTCGTCGTTATCGATGTCGAGGAACTCGAAGAAGTCGACCGGCTCGAAGCCGGTGAAATCGACGGCCGGAATCGGATGGCTGTCTCCGGGGACGACTACTTCATCACGCCAGCGGATGCCGACGAGTCGGTCGCCGTCATCGATATGACCGCCCAGCACGTCGAGCTGATCGAGGTCGGCGGTTCCGTCGACACCGTCCAGTACGTCGGTGACTCCGGAACCGGGTATACAGGCCGATACCGATGACTGAGCGCGACCGATCTATTCGTTCGAACGCAACGCTTCTTGCGGTCGTCCTCACCCTCGCAGCGTTGTTACTGCTGAGTTTCACGACGCCGGTCGCGGCCCACGCCTACCTGAGCGAGACCGATCCCGGCAACGGCGAGCAGCTCGACTCGCCCCCCGACGAGGTGACGCTGTACTTCTCGGGCGACGGCGTCGTCAACGCCGACATCACCGTCGAGGATCCCGACGGCGAGGTCGTCTCCGAGGAGCCGGAGATCGACCCCGACGACACGCAGGTCGTCGACGTTCCCATCGGCGACGCGACCGGTGAGGAGGGGATGTACACGGTCGAGTGGGAGGTGCTCGCCGACGACGGCCACACGACCTCGGGATCGTTCTTCTTCGCCGTCGGCGACGAGCCGCTCGATCGCGACGCCGTCCTCGAGGCGTACGAAGACGACGAGACCGACGAATCGATCCCGCCGCTCGAGGCGGGCGCGAAGTCGGTGTTGCTCGTCGGCGTCGTCGGCCTGCTCGGGGTGCCGGCGGTCGCGTTGTTCGCGGTGGGACCGGCGTTCGCTCGAGCCGACTCCGGCCGGCGAGTGACGGTTTCCCGTCGACTCTCCGTGCTGCTCGCGGTCGCTGCCGGACTCACACTGGTGGGTGCGCTCACACTCGGCGTCGTCAGGGCCGCCGGAATGGGGTCGCTCTCGGTCGGGACGCTCGTCGAATTCGCCGACACGCCGCTCGGGCTGGCCTGGCTCCTCCAGAGCGTGCTGGCCGTCGCGCTCGCCGGGCTCGCCGCAGCCGGCCTCAACCGGCCCGTCTCGAGCCGGTGGCTCTACGGGGGAACGTTCGTCGGCGCCC
>LKMK01000158.1 GCA_001563805.1 Natrialbaceae archaeon B1-Br10_E2g2 | reverse complement strand
GTGATGATCCGGTACGGCGCCTCTCGCGAGCGCTCGGCCAGCCACGCCGCGACGTTCGCGGCGTCCGGCGGCGAGAGCTGCTCGAGTTCGGCCCCGCGGCCGACCGGGATCAGGAAGAACACCTCCCACATGACCGCGTCGAGCTCCTCGACGAGGTCGGCGATCTCGGGGAGGTCGGCGGCCGTCCGGGCAGTGACGGTGGTGTTGATCTGGATCGACAGTCCCAGCTCTCTGGCTGCGCGGGCGGCCTCGAGCGCGGTGTCGAACGTCCCCTCCTCGCCGCGGAAGGCGTCGTGACGTGCCGCGGTCGCCCCGTCGAGGCTCACCGCGACGCGGCCGACGCCGGCGTCGGCGAGCTCGGCGAGCGTCTCCCGATCGAGCGACGGCGTCGTCGCCGGCGTCACCGAGGGGACGAGCCCCGCCTCTCCGGCTCCCTCGAGCAACTCGAGCAGGTCGGGCCGCTCGAGGGGGTCGCCGCCGGAGAGGACGAGCATCGGTGGTCGATCGCCGAAGTCGGCGACCTGCTCGAAGAGGTCGATCCCCTCCTCGGTGGTGAGTTCGTTCGGATCGCGATCCGGCGTCGCGTCGGCGCGACAGTGGTCACACGCGAGCGCGCAGGCCTGGGTTACCTCCCAGGTGACCACGAGCGGTGTCCGGTCGTAGCGTCGGCCGTGGGGTGGGCTGGGGTGTTCGTCGCTCGTCGAATGGGTCGACATACTCGAAGCTTCGAGCGACGGGGGAGAAAGGGGGTCGCTGTAATATCTTTGCGTTTATAAGGGGAGGTGGCTGCCTCGAGAGCGTCTCGATGCCGGGAGAGAGGCGAGTTAGCCGGTCTCAGACGCCGCGTCCCTGCAGCTTCTCCTCTTCGGGCAGGTCGACGTTCGCGTCGCCTTTCATGCCCTTGCCGAGGTTCTTCGAGATCTCCGCGAGGCGCTCGGGGTCGTCCCAGTTGTTCGTCGCCTCGACGATCGCTTCGCCCATCTCGACGGGGTTCTCCGCGCCGAAGATGCCGCTGCCGACGAAGATGCCGTCGCACTCGTGGTGCATCATGAGCGCGGCGTCGGCGGGCGTCGCGATGCCGCCGGCGGCGAAGTTGACGACGGGAAGCCGGCCCATCTCGGCCGTCTCGTGGACGAGTTCTGCGGGCGCCTCGATATCGCGGGCGTAGGCCTCGCGTTCCTCGTGTTTCATCCCCTCGAGGCGGCGGATCTCGCCCTTGATCGTCCGCTGGTGGTGGACGGCCTGGTTGACGTCGCCGGTTCCGGCCTCGCCTTTGGTGCGGATCATGGCCGCCCCTTCTTCGATCCGCCGCAGCGCCTCGCCGAGGTTGCGCGCGCCACAGACGAACGGCGCCGTAAAGTCGCGCTTGTCGATGTGGTAGGCGTCGTCGGCGGGGGTGAGAACCTCCGACTCGTCGATCATGTCGACGCCGATCGCCTCGAGGATCTGGGCCTCCTTCGTGTGGCCGATGCGGGACTTGCCCATCACCGGGATCGAGACTTCCTCGACGATCGCTTCGACGTCCGCCGGGTCGGCCATCCGGGCGACGCCGCCGCGTTTGCGGATATCGGCCGGGACCGCTTCCAGCGCCATGACCGCGACCGCACCGGCGTCCTCGGCGATACGGGCCTGTTCCTTGTCGACGACGTCCATGATGACGCCACCTTTCTGCATTCGGGCGAACCCTCGCTTGACGAGTTCGGTTCCGCGTCGTAGCTCCTCGAGATCCGTATCTTCGGGCATGAGCGGCCGTTAGGAGCCACTGCACTTACGCGTGTCCTTTGCGGACGTTCGGGGCGTGGATCTCGGTTCGCCCGCTTCGAACGGCCGCTCTCCGCCAGTGGTCAGACCGGAGTCTCGAGGTGTCCGGCCGGGTGATGCGGCCCTGTCTCGACCGGCGTGACCGGTCCCGGAACCGCTATCGTTTTGCCCCCTCCGTTCGTCGCGGTGGACGAAACGATGTCCGTGTCGTCCCGGATCCCCCATCGCGATCCGCTCCCGCGCTACCTCGCTCCCATCCCGAAGAAAATCGAGGACGTCGCACTCCGATTCGCGTGGCTGATCGTGGCGATCAACCTCGTCGGGACGGCCTTCGGCTTCTGGTACTACTCGGGGCAGTTCGCGCGGACGCCGGCGGTGATGTGGCCGTGGGTCCCCGACAGTCCGATGGCGACGCTCTTTATCGCGCTCGCGATCGCCGCCTGGAAGCTCGGCTCCGAACTGCCGTGGCTGACCGCGCTCGCGTTCTTCGGGAACGTGATCCTCGGGCTGTGGACGCCGTACACCCTGGTCGTCTTCGCCGACCAGTACAGCTACCTGCACCCGCTGATGTACCAGTTCCTCTTCTGGAGCCATCTGGCGATGGTCCTCCAGGCGTACGTCCTTCACCGGATCACCGACTTCCCCGTCTGGGGGGTTGCGGTCGCGGTCGTCTGGTACACGAGCAACCTGATCGTCGACTACTTCATTCCCGTCGTCGGCGAGCCACACCACACGGCGATTCCGCTCCCCCGGGACGAGCCGATGTTCCTCGGTGCGGACGCACTCGGGGTCATCGCCACCGGCGAAGTCACCTTCACGCTCCTCGCGTGTTTTCTGGCACTCGCCACGCGGGTCAAAAAGCTCGAAGCCCACGCACGAACACCCTCGAGTGAGAACTAAACGCCGATCGAATCGCGAACCGCGAGCTCGAGGTAGGGGTCGAGCGCGCGGGCCGCGCGTCGGCGGTCGATCGTGTCTGTCTCCGCATCGTAGCTGACGACGCCGGCGTCGACGAGCTTTCTGAGGTGGTTGTGCCGGAACGAGAGGTCGATCTCGTCGCGTTGCCCGTCGGTCGGTGGTGCCTCTCGAGCCACGAGCTCGTCGACGAGCGCGTCGAGCGAGATCCCTCGTCGATGCTGGGAGAGAGAGTACATCGCGTATCGACGTCGATCGTCGAGCAGGAGCTCGAAGACGGTGTCTGTGGGGAGGAAGACGGCAGTGCCAGCAGGGTCCACGTTCGTACTCTTGATCGTCATAGTGCTCCGTACTCGGCTTAGACGACGGCTGCCGACGGAATCGGCGACGCGCGACTTCAGCAGAGCACGCTGGGGGATCGTCGCGTCGAATTATAACCCTTCTCTCACGTTACACGGTCGCTGACTGTCCGTCATCCCGTGGCGTCTCGTCCGCCTGACTCTCGGTCGAACGATCCAAAATCGACCGAACCTCACGGTCGACGGTGCTTCGATCGGCGATCTCGAATGACCGGTTTCGAGGCCGTCGAACGAACGGCGGCCGGAGTCGTCAGTCGTCCTCGAGGATGACGACCGCCGACTCGGTTTCGATCATCTTGCCGTCGCCCGAGTAGGTACGCTCGAGTTCGACGTCGAACAGATCGTCCTCGAGTTCCTCGCCGGCGACTCGAAGCACGCCGGCTTCGTCATCGATTTCGTACTCGCCACTGTCGATGCCAGCGTCGATCTCGCCGACTTTCGCGCCGAACTTCGGCCCGAGCGTCGCGTACTCGAGGTCGATCGAGGCGACCTCCGTGGTCACCTCGGGTTCGTCCGACAGCACCGTCAGCTCCTGGACGTGCATCACGTTCTGGACGGCGTCCTCGAAGCCGTCGACGGGGCCGTAGACCGAGACGGCCTCGAGGTCGGCGTTCAGCGGCAACTGCTGTTCGCTCTTGTAGCGTCGCAGCGCGGAGATGACCTCCATCGCGGTCTCGCCGGCCTCGAGGTCGGCCTCGTAGCCCTGTGGCGTGGGCCACTCGCGGGTGTGGATGCTGGTCTCCGCGAGCTCGTCATCGGCAGCGTAGACTGCCTGCCAGATCTCCTCCGTAACGTGTGGCAAGAACGGCGCCCACAGCTCGAGGAACGTCCGGTGGGCCGTCCGCAGTGCGTACTGCGTCGAGGGGCTGTCCTCGCGCGTCTTCGCGATCTCGAGGTAGTCGTCACAGAACGTGTTCCAGAAGAACGTTCGCAGCCGGTCGCGGGCCTTCGCGAACTCGTAGTCCTCGAGCTGGTCGGTGAGCGCGTCGACGGCGTCGTCGAGTTCGGCGAGCAGCCAGCGGTCGATCGGCTCGAGCTCGTCGGGTTCGTCGGGGTCACGCGGCGCGAGCGTGTCGACGAGCTTCGAGGCGTTCCAGAGCTTGCGAAGCAGCTTCTCGCCCGCACGCAGGTCCTTCTCCTGGTAGGGGAAGTCGTCGCCGACGGCCGCGCTGGCGGCCCAGAAGCGGACGGCGTCGACGGGGTAATCGGCGAGCACCTCGTCGGGGGCGACGACGTTGCCACGCGACTTGGACATCTTCTCGCGGTTCTCGTCGAGCACGTGGCCGTTGATCATCGTCGCGTCGAACGGCACCTCGCCGGTGTGTTCGTAGCACTTGATGACGGTGTGGAACAGCCAGAACGAGATGATGTCGTGGCCCTGGGGCCGGAGGTCGAAGGGGTAGAGTTCGGGCTTCGCCATCGTGAACTCCTCGCGTTCCTCGTCCCAGTCCCAGCCGGCGTTGATCAGGGGCGTGAGCGAGGAGGTCGCCCAGGTGTCGAAGACGTCCTCTTCGGCGACGAACTCGTCGCTGCCACACTCGGGACAGCTGTCGACGTGTGGCTCGTCGCTCAGGGGATCGACCGGAAGGTCCTCCTTGCGGGCGAGAATCTCGTGGTCGCACTCGCTACAGTACCAGACCGGGAACGGGATGCCCGAGTCGCGCTGGCGCGAGATCAGCCAGTCCCACTCGAGCCCTTCAATCCAGTGCCTGTAGCGCGTAAACATCTTCTCGGGGTACCAGTCCATCTCCCGGCCGGCCTCGAGGTACTCCTCTTTGTGATCGAGGACCTCGACGTACCACTGCTTGGAGACGCGGTACTCGACGGGGGTGTCACAGCGCTCGTGGACGCCGACGGCGTGGGTAATCTCCCAGCGGTCCCGGAGGTACCCCTCCTCGTCCAGGTCCTCGACGATGGCCTCGCGGGCCTCCTCGGTGGACAGCCCCTCGTAGGGACCGGCGAGGTCGGTCATCGTCGCGGACTCGTCGATGGCGACACGAAGCGGCAGGTCGTGGGCCTGGTACCACTCGATGTCGTTCTGGTCACCGAAGGTACAGCACATGACGACGCCGGTGCCTTTCTCCATATCGACGCGCTCGTCTTCGATGATCGGGACCTCGTGTTCGAAGATCGGGATGCGAGCGGTCTCGCCGACGAGGTCCTGGTTGTCTTCGTCGTCGGGGTGGACGAAGACGGAGACGCAGGCCGGGATGAGTTCCGGACGGGTCGTCGAGATGATGAACTCCTCTCGATCCGTGCCGTCGCTTGCGACCTCGAACGCGATGTCGTTGAAGTGCGAGCCGCGCTCGTCGTCTTCCATCTCGACTTGCGAGATGGCGGTTTCACACTCCGGACACCAGATCGCCGGCGCCTTCTTGCGGTACTCCCGGCCCTGTTCGTAGAGGTCGATAAAGGAGAGCTGCGAGATGCGCTGGACGCGTGGCTCGATCGTCTTGTACGTCGAGTTCCAGTCGATCGAACAGCCGAGGTCCTGCATCTTGCGCGTGAAGTCGGCCTCGTACTCCTGGCAGACCTCGCGACAGAGCTCCTGAAACTCCCGTCGCTCGTAGTCCTGGTGGCGGATGTCCAGTTCCTGTTCGGTCAGGCGCTCGCTGGCGATCCCGTTGTCGTCGTAGCCGAACGGAAAGAGGACGTCGCCGTTTGCCATCCGCTGGAACCGTGCGGCGAAGTCCTGGAGCGTGTGGCCGTAGAGGTGGCCCATGTGCAGACTGCCCGAGACCGTCGGCGGCGGCGTGTCGATCGCGTAGACGGTGTTCGGGTCGCGCTCGGGGTCGCTCTCGTAGGCGTAGATCTCTTCGTCGACCCAGGTCTCCTGCCAGCGCGGCTCGACCGCGTCGGGGTCGTAGCCGCCCTCGAGGCCCGCCTCGTCGCGTTCCTGTTCGGCGTCCGTACTCATGCTCTCACCGCCCGTCGGGGGCGTCGTCGATGCGTCGGTCGAAGGTGTCGCGGTGATGGATAGGTCATCGATGCTCGTGGCCGTTGGTCGGTGAAATTCGGTCGGAGACAATACATCCGTCGAAACGAGGTTGGAGAGACGGGGCTAGAACGCCCCTACGAACACGGCAACGCACGATCCAACGGCGCGGTCGTCCGTGGCCACGACGGCGTCGATCATACGTGCCTCTACTCCCGGGACTCGTGTTATGTGTTTCGCGCTCGCCACCGTTCAGGGTTCGACCGATCCGGCCGATCGGTTTCGTCCCCGGCAGGACGGTATCGACGGACGGGTACCACAGCACGTCGGCCTCGAGTCCTCACTCGCTGTCATTTGGGAGAAACGTTATCTGTGGGAGTGTTGGACCGCATCTCGATGAGTCACCAGCCAACGCCCCCGTCCAGCCCTCCACGAGCGCGTATCGATGGCCGGTGAGCTCGCCGACAGGTACGCCGGCGCGCTGGTCGCCCACAGCAGACTCGTCGTCGTCGTTCTACTCGTCCTCACCGCCGTCGTCGGCGCCGGGGCCGTCGTCAACGAACCCGAAGACGCCGGCATCGGCGAGTTCGAGACCGACTCCGAGGAGCAGGCGGCCCTCGAGTACGTCGAGACGAACTACGCGACCGACGACGGCGTCGTCACCCAGATCGTCGTCCGCGACGAGGGTGGTGACGTCCTCACCAGGGAGTCGCTCCTCGACGGCCTCGCCTTCCAGCAGGACGTCCGCGAGAACGAGTCGGTAAACGCGACGATCGACGAGGACGGCTTCGTCGGCCTCGAGAACGTCGTCGGTACGGCCGCGTACACCCAGGGGGAAGTCGACGCCCTCGAGGAACGCGGGGAAGTACTCGGCGAGCGCGACGCCGAACTCGAGGCCAGAACTGCGACCCTCGAGGACGGCCTCGACGAGGTCCGCGACCTCCAGCGCGAGTACGAGGAACTGACTGCGACGACGGACGAGGACGACCCCGAGGCAGAACAGGCTGCGGCCGAACTCGAAGCCGAGGTCGACGCGGTCGTCGCGGAGACGGCCGACGCGGCCGACCTCGACGCCGAGGAGGCCGACGAGTACGAGGCTACCGTAACGGAGGCCCGCGAGATCGAGTCCGCCCTGTTCGGTATCGAGCAAACCACCGACGACCCCGAGGGGATCCCCGAGTACGGGGACCTCCAGGACGCACTCGAGGGGATCTACGCGGCCGGCACCGCGGGCGTCCTCGAGGACGAATTCGAGGAGCTCGGCGAGGCGTTCGAGGACCTCGAGGCACAACAGGAGGCCTTCGAGGAGACGGTCGAGGACGGCCCGTCGCTCGACGCCCAGATCGAGGCGCTCGAGGAGATGGACGAAGAGGCGTTCGACGACCTGCTCGAGGACGTCCTCGACGACGGAGCCGACGAGAACGCGACCGAGGCGGGCGCTGGGGTCGGCCCGGCCGGCGGCGACGACGCGGCCGAGTTCCTGTCGGCGGAGTACGACTCCGGCGAACGCGAGGCCGAGGCTCGAATCACCTTCCTCTTCCAGATCGACGACAGCGGCGAGGACGACGAGCCGGAGGCGGCCTACGACGCCCAGCTCGAGGTCGAGTCGCTGTTCGACGACCGGTTCGACGACGGCTTCGTCTTCGGCCAGGGAATCACCGACGCGGCCTCGGCGAGCGCCGTGGTCGACAGTTTCGCGATCATCACGCCCGTCGCGCTCGTCCTCGTCCT
>LKMK01000157.1 GCA_001563805.1 Natrialbaceae archaeon B1-Br10_E2g2 | reverse complement strand
TAACGACGGTCAGCTCGAAGCGACTCGTGCCGATGGTCCCCTCGCAGCGACTCGTACCGACGGGCTCAACCGTCCGTCTCTTCGTGGAGGTCCTCGTAGATCTCCGGATCCGTCTGGAACTTGAGGACGTTGTGGACGGCCGTGTTCCGCAGGTTCGCGATCACGTCGCCGTGGTCTTTGTAACAGTTGTGGATCCACCGGGAGACTTCCTCGCGGTTTCGGAACATCATGATCGTCTTCCACTGGTACTCGCCGTCCGAGAGGAAGAAAAACAGCGTGTGTTTGTCCTCCTGGATATACTCCATCGCGTCCCGCCAGCCGTCGGCGAAGTTCTCGGGGTTGAACTTGAACTCGAACATCGCGAAGATGTAGTACTCCTCGTTCGGGATGATCGCCTCCCGGAAGACGCCCTCGTCTCGCATCCGCCTGATCGACTCGCTGACGGTGACGTGTGAGACGTCGATGTCGTACTTCGACTCCAGTACGTCCGTCAGCTCCCGCGACGAGAGCTGTGGGTCGTCCGAAAGCTCGGAGAGTATCGCGATATCTCGCTCCTTGAAGTCCCAGTTCGGTTCCTCGTGGGCAGCCATGTGTCCGTGTATTTCGTCGTTCATAGTTACGTGTTCGGTTCCGCGAGAGCGCGGGCCTGCTCGTCGACCACCCGCCCTCGAGACCGTTACGAACGGGTGGTCGCCGCCCGGCCGACGGCACCGCCGGCGGTGAGATCGACGACCGCCCGAGCCTGTCCGATCTGTACGTGCCTGTACAGAGTGGATTCCATTGTAAAGGAAGTTTGGTCCGATAATTACCGTCGTCAAGAGACAATGGTAGCGTGCGGCGTGACGGACGACTCCCGTTCGCCGCGACTCACCGAAACCGTGCTGGTGTCCACACCGGTGAAGGGACGCGATGGGGCTACAGCGACGGGCCGGCCTACGGGGTACAGAGTGACGATGAGCAAGGCGCACGGAGCGCGATTCGAGTTCGCGACCGTCAATGCGGGCCGTGATACCGACCGATCTCGTATCGCAACCGGCCAGCGACGGTCTCCAGACCGTATCAGCGTGTGGGCGGTCGTCGGAGCGAGGTGTACACCGATCCTCCGGGGGTGTCCACCGGTGGGACGCCGGATCGGGAGAGAAGCGGGCTGGGAGTTATCCCCCCTCGCGCCGGTGTCGAAGGGAGAACTCTCGACCGGTACACTCGTCGATCGACAGTCCGAACAGCCGAAGGTCAACCTGATCGAACGGGATTCCCCAGACCCCCAGATCGGGCGCGAACTCGGCGTTTGCGGCCAGGCTGGCAAAGGCCCGCTCCGTTCGGTCGGCGTCGATTTCGTACAGCGTCCCGGTCATCACGACACTTCGCCACAGCTGTGGCTGGTCCGGATCTTGCTCGTAGACGGTAAACGATGCGTTCGTGTTGGACGCCACGCACCGTTCTTTTCGTCCGCCGTACCCCGTCCCCCACTGCATCGGAAACGTCATCTCGTCCCCGTCGTAGCCAAACGACATCGGGATCGTGTAGGGGTGACCGTCCCGGACCAGTCCCAGAACTCCAACGCCGTTTCGAATCAACACGTCTTCGATCTGATCGGTGGAGAGCGCCTTCATCACTCCACGTCGGATTGCAACGCACTCATAGCTTTTGAAAGCCCCACCGCATCTCTCGATCGTAGACAGCTCGATCGTTCCGCCGTACTTCGTTGTCGTCGGGCTACTAACTGTCGTCAAACCGATCGATCACGTGGTGGAGGGCGTCAGGGGTGAGGCGGTGTGCGGCGTTCGGCCGAGAGCCGGTGGTCACGCTACTGGTCGAACGGGTCGTCAGCGGTCCGCTCATCGAGCGACGAGGACGACGCCGACGCCCGCGAGCAGGAGTCCTACGACTCGCGTTACGGTGATTTCGTCCCCGAGCGCGGCCATCCCGATTACCGCGGCGACGACGAAATACATGGCACCGAGCGTCGAAACGACCGTCGTCGAGCCACGCGAGAGGCCGACGTACATCGAGACGAAGCCGATTCCGGCGAACACCCCGGCCACGCTGGCGAGCGCCCCACCCCGTGGCGTGACGGCCATCGAGGCACCCGAAACCATGACGAAGCCGGCTGCGAGGACCGCTGCGACAATGTACGATATCGCAGCAGCGGTCACCGGATCCATAGATTCCGAGGCAGCGTTCCCCACGACGATCCAGATACCCCACGAAACCATCGTCAACAATCCGAATAGTACAGCCGAACTTAACTCAGGGACTCCCATCGGTACGCACGTTCACCCTAGACGGGTAAAAGACTCCGTCTGTCGCAACTCTGATCGAGGGGGAGGAAACCCGACAGGGACCGACGTGTGCTCTCTCATCTCACCAATCACCGGTCTCCGCGACGACGGACCGTATCAGTCCACCGACCCCGAGAGGCCACGGACGGACTCCTCCCCGAGCTCCTCGAGCACCTGCTCGTGGAAGGCCTGCAACGCTGCGGACTCGTCTTCCGCGAGGACGACGTCGCTGGCCGAGAGGGTCGCGAGCCCGAACGCCCGCGGCGTCGGCGAGTCGAGCAGCTGGCGTTCGACCTCGAGGGAGCCGTCGTCGATGGCCTCGACGATCGACTCGAGCGCCTCGACGGCGAGTTTGTCCTCGAGGATCTCGCGGTAGGTCTCTTCGATCACGGCGAACTCCTCGAGGTCCTCGGCGAAGCCGAGCAGCATCTCGCTCGAGACCTGCTGTTCGCTGGCGGACTTCTCGTAGCCCTTGTAGCGTTTGAGGATCATCAGCGAGCGCGTCGCGTTGATCCGGAAGTACCGCTGGAGGAGGTCGGTCCCGGCGAGGGCCGTCCGGAGGTCCTCGCGGACCTGATCGGCCTCGAGATCGGCGAGGATGCCCTCGAGGTCGATCTTCCGGTTGAGCGGCATCGTGAGGACGAAGCCGTTGTCCGCGACGGCGACGTTGACGTTCGCCGTGGCGACCTGCGCACAGTGATACGCCAGCAGCCGCGAGAAGCCGTCGTTGACCTGTCGGCCGTAGTTCGAGTGGACGTAGTAGTGGCGTTCGTACTCCTGTCGGTCGCGGACGACCTCGATCGCGAGTCGGCCGTCGGTGCTGACGCTTTCGGGCCCGGCGTAGCGACACTGGTGGTCGAACAGGCGTGCCATCGCCCGGACGCTGTCGTCGTCGAGCGGGAACTCCCGGAGCCAGGCGCGAACCCGGGACGGGCCGCCCGCGTCGTAGTGCTCGAGGAGGTCCCGCTGGAAGGCGAGGATCTCCCGACCGAGGTCGGTGGACAGCGGCAGCCGTTCGGAGTACCACGAGGGGACCGTGGGCTTGGCGCTCGTCCGATCGACGTAGATTTTCGACCCCCGACGATAGCGATACTCGAAGTGATCGCCGCCGAGGACGAAGACGTCGCCTTTCTCCAGGGTATCGAGGTAGTTCTCGTCGAGCTGGCCGACCCACTCGTCGCCGGCGCGGGTGTAGACGTCACAGGTGAACGAGTCCGGGATCGTCCCGATGTTGGTCATGTAGATCACCCGCGCCAGCCGTCCGCGTTTGCCGATCAGGGGCTCGCCGACGTGGTACTCCTCGTAGTGGTACTCGCCGTCCGGCGGGTCGTTCTCGTCGCGCCAGATCTTCGCGTAGACGTTCCGGTCCTCGAGGCCGGCGTACTCGGCGGTGAGGTACCGACAGAGCGACTCCCACGCCGCCTCGGCGTAGTTCCGGTAGGGATACGCCCGCTGGAGGATCGCGCGGATCTCGCGTTCGGGCCGGATCTCGGCGATCGCCATCCCGTAAACGTGCTGGGCGGCAACGTCCTGGGCGTTCTCGGGGATCGAGACCGAGTCGACGAACCCATCTTCGGCCTTCTTCAGCATCACCGCACACTCGAGCAGTTCGTCCCGATCCAGGGCGATCACCCGGCCGGTCACGGTCTGGCCGACGCGGTGGCCGGCCCGCCCGACCCGCTGGAGGAGGGAGGCGACCGACTTGGGAGAGCCGACCTGCACCACGAGGTCGACGTGGGGCATGTCGATCCCGAGTTCGAGGCTGGTCGAGGAGGTCACGACGTCCAGGTCGCCAGCCTTGAGCCGCGACTCGACGTCCTGGCGGACCTCCTTCGAGAGGCTGCCGTGGTGGCAGGCGGAGTTGGCCTCGTCGTAGTCGTCGAACCGCTCGCGGAGGTTGTGCAGGACGCGCTCGGCGCCCGACCGCGTGTTCGTGAACACGAGCGTGTTCGTATGCGCCTGGACGTGGTCGTGGAGCATCCGGTAGAAGCGCTCCTGGACGATCCCCCGTGGCGTGTTGATCAGGTCGTCGGTCGGACACTCGAGTTCGAGGTCGAACTCGCGGGCGAAGCGGGCGTCGACGATCTCGTAGTCGCGTGGGCCCCCACCCCCCTCGTCGCCGCCTCCCGGGTCGCGTCGCTCGCCGGTCGATCGATCCGAGACGCGAGGCGTCTCGCGACCCACCAGAAATTCGGCGACCGCTTCGAGCGGCTCGATCGTCGCCGAGCAGCCGATTCTGGTGATCGGCGCCGCGGTGAGGGCCTCGAGTCGCTCGAGGCTCACCGCGAGGTGGGTGCCGCGTTTGCCGGCGGCCAGCGAGTGGATCTCGTCGACGATGACGTACTCGACGGTCCGGAGCTTCTCGCGGAACTTCGGCGAGTTGAGCAGGATCGCGAGGGTCTCGGGCGTCGTGTTGAGGATGTGGGGCGTCTCCGCGAGCATCTTCTGGCGGGCGCTCGAGGGGGTGTCGCCGTGGCGGATGGCGTGGCGGATCTCGCCCATCTCCTCGCCTCGCTGGTCGGCGATCGACTCGATCCCCTCGAGTGGGAGCTCGAGGTTGCGGTGGATGTCGTTGGCGAGGGATTTCAGTGGGGAGACGTAGAGACAGTAGACGGAGTTCTCCAGTCCGTCTTCGGCCTCGCGATCTCGCCGATAGAGTTCGTTGATGATGGCACAGAACCCGCTTAGCGTCTTCCCACTACCAGTCGGCGCACAGATCAACGTGTTCTCGCCGTCGTGGACGTTCGGGATCGCGCCGCGCTGTGGCGGCGTGAAAAAGCCCTCGTTCTCGGGAACGAACTCGCCGAAAGCCTCGAGCCACCACTGCTGGACGGCGGGCTCGAGCAGCCCGAAGACGTCGGCGTCCTCGATCGTCACGGCGTCGGGGTCGAACGGAAGCGCGTCGGCGTCGACCGGCATCTCGAGGGAGTCGCTCCCAGCCATTACTGGATCCTGGGGAGCGGGCGTGTAAGAGGGTTTGGCCACCGGAGCGAAAGTGATCCGACGGCCGCGACAGGTCAGTCGGTCGACGCGAGACGGCCGCGACCCGTCAGTCGACTCTTAGGAGACTGTCGCGATCGGCTAGTAGGCCCACCCGAGGACGACGGCGATCACGAACGCGTGCCAGACGATCGCTGCGGCCACGGTTTCCGGATCAGTGGGCGACACTGGCGACGAGCGAAACATCGCGTCGTAGACGAAGATGGTCGCGACGATCGCTCCCCCGGCGACGCCCGTCGACAGCGAGACGGCCGTGAACAGGCCGATCGCCGTCCCGGCCGCGAGACTCCCCGCGATGGCGAGCAGGAGTTTGTCGTAGTACTCGAGTTCGACCACGGCGTAACTACGTGCCGGATCGTCGAGAACGTGTTCATCCTCACGATCGGTGATCAGTCTGCGAAGTCGACGCCGGTGATCTCGAATCGCGCGCCGCCGATGGTGCTCTCCACCGCCGCAATTTCCCAGCCGTGGGCCGAGACGATCTCGGCGACGATCGCGAGCCCGAGTCCGGTGCCGGTCTCGGAACTCGTATGGCCCGGTTCGAAGACGTCGTCGCGGACGGCCGAGGGGATCCCGGGGCCGTCGTCCTCGACCGCGAAGCCGCCGTCGACGGCCTCGACGCGCACGGAAACGTCGTCGCCGGCGTGGGTGATCGCGTTCCGCAGGAGGTTCTCGACGAGCTGTCGGAGACAGGTCCGGTCGGCCTCGAGCAGCCGCGTCGTCTCGATCGAGAGCGACGCCGACTCGGGCGCGACCGACGACCAGGCGCGATCGACGACGTCGGCGATCGAGATCACCGTCCGGTCCCTGGCGAGGTCGTCGCCGCGGGCCCACATCGACAGCTGGTCGATCATCGCCTCCATCTGCTCGTGGGCGTCCCGGACGTACGTGACCTCGGAGGGGATGCCGTCGACGTCGTCCGCCATCAGTTCCAGATAGCCAGCCGCCGCGGAAAGCGGCGTTCGAAGGTCGTGTGAGACGTAACGGACGAACTGATCGAGCCGTTCGTTCTGGCGCTCGAGGTCGCGCTGTCGTTCGATCCGGTCGATCGCGGTGAGCATGGCCGCGACCAGTAGCTGTGTGCGATTTCGGTCACGATCGTCGAACGCCGACCGCGTCGTCGCGACGGCCTGGAAGACGCCCCAGTCGCCGACGGGGACGGTGAGCGCCGACTTGATCGCGGGGTCGACCGGCTTCCCTCGGCTCGACTGGCGGGCGTCGTCGACGATCGAGACCGTCCCGGTCTGATAGACGTGGCCGGCGACCCCCTCGTCGACCCCGAACGGACGGTCGCCCACTTCGAGTGGGGCGTGTTCGGAGATCGCGACGATTTCGAACAGCTCGCCGTCGTCGTCGGGCGCCACCAGCGTACACCAGTCGAACCCGAGGATCGAGACGGCCGCGTCGATCACGATCCGGTAACACGCCTCGACGGAGTCGGCGGCGTACAGGCGGTTCGTCGAATCGTGGAGGCGCTCGAGATCGTGTTCCCTTGCCCGGTGTTCGGTCACGTCGCGAAGCGTCGCCACGTAGCCGCCGACGTCACTCGCCGTCGCGTCGACGGTGACCGCCTCGAGCCAGGTGGGGTCCCCGTCGCCGAGGAGGCGAAACTCCATTCGGCGTGACGACGCCGACGAATCCGAAACGAGTTCCTCGAACGCGGCGAGAACCGCATCTCGATCCCGTGGGTCGACGTACTCGAACGCGCGGACGCCCACGAGCGCCTCCGACGGGGCGCCGAGAAACCGTCCGGCCGGCGGGCTCGCATACGAGATTCGACCCGCCTCGTCGAGAACGACGACGGCGTCCTCGAGCTGTGCCAGAAGGGCGTCCGGTTCCGGTCGCGTGGAGGTGTCGAACGCCGTCATCGTCTCCATCCCTCGTTCACTGGTATCCCTCGGTTGGTGGAGGATCACACGCCCTGTGATAAGCGTACTGGCCGAAACGGCCAATTTACCCACCAGGGGCCCGTTTTCGATCCCGAAAGTACCGTTCTCGACTGCCGGGAGCGGAGTCAATCAGAACGAAGTGACGACCTCGAGCCCGTGGGTGTCGTAGTCGGTCATCGCAGCGAGGCGATCGGAGACCGCCTCGAGTGTGACCTCGCGGGTGACGAGGCGGTCCGGGGCGAGTCGTCCTGCGTCGATCATCCGGAGGAGTTCGTCGTACCGCGAGGGTGGCATGCCGCGGGAGCCGAGGACGGAGACGTCCCACCGCGTCACCTCGTCGATCGGGAGCGAAATCTCGCCGCGTTCAGCGTCGGTGGTCAACCCGACCTGGACGTGGGTCCCGCGCGGGCGCAGGCAGTCGACGCTGTTCCGACACGTCTCCGCGCGGCCGAGCGCGTCGACGGAGACGTGGGCACCGCCGACTCGTCCGGCGCTCCCTGTCCCGTCGTCGGCGATGGCCCGGATCTCCGCGGGCACGTCGTCGACGGTCGAGGCGTCGACGGTCGCCGCGGCGCCGACGTCGGTAGCCAAC
>LKMK01000022.1 GCA_001563805.1 Natrialbaceae archaeon B1-Br10_E2g2 | reverse complement strand
TCGGCCGACTCGACGACGGGGCCGGTCACGTTCCGTTCCGCGACCGCCGCCTGGACGTCGGGCTCTAAGACGAAGTCGACGAACTCGTGGGCGAGGTCGTCGTTGGTTCCGTCAGCAAAGCGGGCCGCACCGAGCAGGTTGGCGTAGCCCTGACCCTCGAGGAAGCCGACCTGGTGTTTCTCGAGGTCGTGTCCGTCGCGGTTGGCGTAGACGCGGTCGTTCGAGTAGGAGACGATCATCGGCACCTCCTCTTCGAGGAACTGGGGGTAAACGTCGCTCCAGCCGTCGAGGACGCGCGCGTCGTTCTCGAGCAGATCGTTCCAGAACTCGAGGTAGCCGTCCTCGCCGAACGCGTCGATCGTCCAGAGCATAAAGAGGAGGCCGGTCGTCCCCTCCTGGGGGTTCGAGAGGGCGAGTTCCCCCTGGTACTCCTCCGAGAGCAGGTCCTCGAACGAGCCCGGGGCCTCGAGCGAGCGCCCGTCGTAGACGAGGCTGCAGTAGCTGAGCCACGTCGGGACGACCCGATCTTCGGGGTCGAAGTAGTACTCCTCGCCGACGGCGTCGACGTTCGAGAGCGCGCCGTCGTCGATGGGAACGAAGAGGTCGCCGTCGGCGTTCTCGTCGATCCGAACGAGGTCGTGGGGCCTGACGTTCAGGTAGACCTCGGCGTCGTTGCCGGCCCCCTCGTTGTGCCGTTCGATGTAATAGTTGATCCCCTGGTCGCGGACGTCCCACTCGAGGGTCGCCCCGGTCCGCGCTTCGAACTCGTCTTTGACCCACGGGCCGGCGCTGTCACTCGGGGCGTCGACGAAGGCTTCCGTCGAGGCGACGACGAGCGTGTCGTCGTCTTCGACCGAGCCCGTCGTTCCACCGTTCCCGTCGTCGACCTCTTCTGCGGAACAGCCGGCGACGGCCGCCGCACCGACTGCGGCGCCCGACGCCAGAAACGTCCGTCGTCTCATTACTCAGTGGTCTCAGTCGGTGGTACGTAAGTGACGCGATCCGTCACGCGGCGTGTCAGTCGTCGACACTGACGGCAAGCAGCCGGTCGAATCTGGGTGGCTCGAGCGACGCATCGGGGTCCGACAGATCGAGCCGGCCCGTCTCGTCCAGCACCCGGAGGGCGTAGCCGGTTCGTTCCGCTGGGAGCCGTTCGCGCAACGCCGAGTGGACGACGCCGTCCCAGGCGAGCGGGTGCGAGCCGGGTTCGGACCAGTTGGCTCGAGGGACGAGAAACGGCGGGTCCCACTGGCCGTCGCGTTCGGTGAACTGCCGGAGCGGCGTGTGTCGGACGAGCGCACAGTGGCGGTCGACCGCCGACAGCGTCCGGTCGGTGAGCCTCGCTCGCTCGCTCGAGACGTCCGCCGCTTGCTGGTAGCGCTCGACGGCTAGCTCCGTGTGCAGTCGCTTCTCTCGACGGTACTCGAGGGGCACCCGTTCCCAGGCACGGACGTACGCCGGGTCCCACAGCGGCAGCCACCACTCGAGGCCGGCGTGGTCGTACGCCCGCAGGTCGCCGTTGGTGAACGTCGCCATCCGACCACGCCACTCCCACCGCTCGGAGGCCGCCGCGGCGCTCGCCGGGTCGTCGACGTCGGCGGTGTTCCGGTCACCGAGCAGGCCGGCTACGATCCGTTCCGTGAACGCATCGCGAACCACCTCGTGGTCGGCGTCCCACAGGTTGTAGTGTCGCTCGAGGACGTACTCGACGAGTCCCTCGAGCGAAGGAGCGACGACTTCGCGGTCGGTGCTGGAGGGGGTGCACCCGGTTGCGTTTCCGCCCGTACCGGCGTCGCTCGCAAACTGTGGCAGCCGTTCGCTCGGCGTCGCGACGGTGTGGCCGGGGCAGTACAGCGCGTCCTCGGGCAGGCGTCCGGCCTCGAGCAGCCAGTGGAGGGCGGGCACCTCGGCCAGAAACGGCAGGGCGTCTCCACCGAACGCGTGCTCGCGGTAGCCCCGACCGGTCTCGCCAGGGTACCACTCCCACCAGGTCGACTCGTCGTAGGGGACGAACTCCCAGCTGATACCGAGGCGCGACGCGACCTCGCGGCTGACCTCGACGTCGGGGTGGCCCGACCGACCGAACGTGAACGAGATCACCTCGCGACCGCGACCGACGAGTGCCGACGCCAGCAGCCGCGAGTCGTAGCCGCCCGACAGCGGGAGGACGACCGGCCGATCGCCGGCGACGCGTTCGAGTCGGTCGAGCGCCGTCTCGAGGGCCGACTCGAGTCGCCCGTGGGTTCCGTCGGCGACTGCTGTCCCGCGTGGCCAGTACTCGCGGTACGTCAGGCGGTCGATCTCGCCGTCCCCGAGGCGAACGACTTCGCCGGGCTGGGTCGCGAAGACGCCCCGCCAGATCGTCTCCGGGCCGGTCACGTACCGCGTCAGCAGGAACTCGCTCTCGGCGACGGGATCCCGCTCGGCGTCGATCGCGTCCCGGACGATGCGTCCGTGATCCGAGACGACGCCCGCCGACGTGTAGTACAGCGGGATCGACCGAGCGCCGTCAGCGACGAGTAGCGTCTCCTCGTCGGTGTCGACGACGGCAGCGTAGAACCCCTCGAGAGTGGCTGCGACGCTGGCGACGCCCTCGAGCGAGCCGGCGTTCCCGTCGATCGTGTCGCCGAACCGCGCGGCCAGGTCGGCACCCTCGAGCAGGGTGCCGTTCGCGAACGCTCGTCCGCGAACGGCGGCGCTGTCGTAGCGTGACCAGCGCCGTCCGCACAGTCGCGCCTCCATAACCGTGCTTCCGTTCTCCGGTATTTAGCCCCGACGGCTAGGCCCGATTGTGGATCGGCGTCTACATCAGTGTTCTCTCTATGATATGTGTCGCGATGGCCAACCGTACTCCGTGGAGTCCCACTGTGCCACGCTACGGAAAGTGTCTCGATATATCGGGTTTGAACTATACTAACGAAAAATATAGGACGCTAGCATACTCTGGTGGATTCACTTCATCCGATCCCGGCCGGACTCGACTCCTCGAGCCGAAGTGGTTCCGCTGGATCGACAACCGAAGGATGCGGATGCGTGGCAGGAAATGCGGTAAAAAGCCCGTCACTCGTGGTGGTTCGCTGCTCAAACGGAACGCTTCACTCGTCCATCCAACCGAATCGACTTCGACCCAGTTCTTTCTCTAAAACTCTAACAGAATGGTTCGCAAAATGGTCTGTTGTAAATATAGTAATTGAATTAGTAGGTACTCTTCGCTCCTGTTTACAGACTGCACCATCCTCTCGAGCACCACGCCAGTCATATACGTCAACTGATTGGTCTGCTGTAGACGGACGACGACCGCTCGACGCCTCTGGAACATCCTCTTCGGAGATAGCGAAACTGCACTGTACGGCAGATCCATCTAAACCGACCTCTGAATTACGCCTGTACCCATGTAAATATACGGTCGCTCAGCGTTCAGCGTGACGCTCGAGAGGGAGTATCGACCGCTCGCGGCCGTGGAACCCTGCAACGGTGAATACGGACTCGGTGCCGGCAGAATCCCTCAGGGTATCGCTTCTGGCCGATTACCGAACGCCGTGGGTCGGCGGCGATCGTCTTCGGCGTTAAGTTTCGGATATGCCGAAAATAGGCTGGTGCTCGAGGGCCGAAAACGGAGCGGGATCGACTGACGGCTTCGAACGGGTCGGTCAGGAACGAGTCGACAGGGGCGGCCTCGCAGGCGCTTTCGCTATAGCAAGGATTATACAGCGCCGGACTGTCAGTCACGATAGACGAATGCCACAGACGCCGGGTCCGGACGGAGGAATCAAAACGACCAGGACGACGTTCGCCATCGTCGAAACGCTCCACGAACGAGAGGCGGCCAGATTGACCGAACTGGCGGCAGCAGTCGACATCGCGAACAGCACCGCCCACGAACACCTCGAGACGCTCGAGGGGTGTGGCTACGTCGTCGAAGACGAGGGACTGTTCAGCCTCTCGCTGAAGTTTCTCGATCACGGGACGCGAGCCAAGCGCCGGTACCAGGGCCTGATCGAAGCCGCGAAGCCGGCACTCGAGGGGCTGATCGACGAGACCAACGAGACGATGAACCTCGTCGTCGAAGAACACGGCGAGGCGGTGTACGTCGACCGGATGGTCGGCGAACGGGGCGTGCCGACGAACTCGTGGGCGGGCAAGCGAAAGCCGCTGCATACGCTCGCGGCGGGGAAGTCCATCCTCGCGCACCTGCCCGACGAGCGGGTCGACGAAATCGTGTCCACACGCGGACTGGCCGCCGTCACCGAGCGAACGATCACGACGCGCGAGCAACTCGAGGACGAACTCGAGACGATTCGCGATCGAGGGGTGGCCTTCAACGACCGCGAATCCCACGACCGAATTCGGGCGGTGGGGACGCCGATCGTCCTCGAGGGGGAGGTGTTCGGCGGGATCGCGATCGCCGGTCCGGCGAAGCGACTTACCGGGGAGTACTTCCGATCCGAACTGCCGGACCTGCTGCTCGGTGCGGTCAATGAGATCGAACTGAAGCTTGCGTATCACTGACGCGGTTGCTGTTCCGGAGTCCCCGGCACACACCAAGGTAGCTCGCGACCGTACCGGAGCCGACGGATACCAGCTCCTGTGACTCGAGGGCGTCCGGTGCAGTCCACGGTCCTCCGTCCGGCGCGTCTCGACCGAGGGTCCCTGGGGGCCTGTGACAGAACGTGAAAGGTTAAGTCATCTTGCCAGTGATGTAGTATCGTATGCTCGACTACGTCGACCTAGAGGCAGATCTATCATCGGAGGAGAAACTCATTCGGGATACCGCCCGCGAGTTCGTCGCGGACGAGGTGGCTCCCGACATCGGCGCACACTTCGAGGCCGGAACGTTCCCGACGGAACTCATCCCCGAGATGGGTGAGATGGGCTTTTTCGCGCCCAATCTCGAGGGCTACGGCTCGCCGAACGTCTCCGAGACCGCATACGGGCTGTTGATGCAGGAACTCGAGGCGTGTGACTCCGGGCTGCGCTCGATGGCCTCCGTGCAGGGTGCGCTCGTGATGTACCCGATCCACGCCTTCGGCAGCGAGGCACAGAAAGAGCAGTGGCTCCCGAAACTCGGCTCGGGCGAGGCCGTGGGCTGTTTCGGCCTCACCGAGCCCGAACACGGCTCGAACCCGTCGGCGATGGAGACCCACGCCGAACGCGACGCCGATGGCTACGTGCTCAACGGCGCGAAGACCTGGATCACGAACTCGCCGATCTCGGACGTCGCGGTCGTCTGGGCGCGTGACCGCTCGAGCGAGGACGAGCCCGTCCGCGGCTTCCTCGTCGAGACGGATCGCGACGGCGTCTCGACCAACAAGATCGACGAGAAGCTCTCCCTTCGCGCCTCGATCACCGGCGAGATCGGCCTCAACGACGTTCGCGTCCCCGAAGAGAACGTCCTCCCCCACGTGGAGGGCATGAAAGGGCCGCTGTCCTGTCTCACGCAGGCCCGCTACGGGATCGCCTGGGGAGCCATCGGCGCCGCCCGCGACTGTTTCGAGACCGCACGGCAGTACGCACTCGACCGCGAGCAGTTCGGCGGCCCGATCGCGCGCTTCCAGCTCCAGCAGGACAAACTCGCGGAGATGGCCACCCAGATCACGCTCGCCCAGCTGCTCGCCCACCGGCTGGCCGACCTGAAAGAGTCCGGCGACCTCCGCCCACAGCACGTCTCGATGGCAAAGCGCAACAACGTCCGGATGGCGCGCAACCAGTCTCGCATCGCCCGCGAGATGCTCGGCGGCAACGGCATCACGGCCGACTACTCGCCGATGCGTCACATGGCCAACCTCGAGACGGTCTACACCTACGAGGGGACCCACGACATCCACACGCTGATCCTCGGCCAGGACCTCACCGGCATCGCCGCCTACGAGGCCTAGTCGGACGATGGTCGGAGAAGCACGCGAGCCCAACGGCGAGTCGGGCCCACTCGAGGGGATCACCGTCCTCGACGCCTCGCAGGTACTCGTCGGGCCGTTCTGTACGATGCAGCTCGCGGACATGGGCGCGGACGTGATCAAGGTCGAACGACCCGAGGTCGGCGACCAGACCCGGGGCTGGTATCCGCCCCAGTTCGGCGAGGGCGACGACGCCGTCAGTGCCTACTACGCGAGCGTCAACCGGAACAAACGCTCGGTGAGCCTCGACCTGAAGAGCGAGGAGGGACGCACGCTCCTGCGCGAACTCGCCACCAAAGCTGACGTCTTCGTCGAGAACTTCCGCGTGGGGACGCTCGAGGAGTGGGGACTCGGCTACGAGGACCTCACAGCGGAGAATCCGGACCTGGTCTACTGTTCGCTGTCGGGCTACGGCGAGTGGGGGCCCTACGCGGACCGGCCCGCCTACGACCTCATCATGCAGGCCGAGGGCGGCTTTATGAGTATCACCGGCGAAGCGGGCGGCCCGCCGGTTCGTATCGGCGTCGCTATCGCCGACATCGGCGCGGGGATGTACGCCGCCCAGGCGATCCTCGGGGCCCTGTTCCACCGCGAACGTGGCGGGAGCGGCCAGAAGATCGACGTCAGTCTCTTCGACGGTCAGGTCGCCTGGCTGTCCTACATGGCGAGTAACTACTTCGCCACGGGAGAGCCGCCGAAACGGATGGGGAGTCGACACCCGACGATCACGCCCTATCAGGCGTTCCCGACCAGCGACGGCTACGTCGTCGTCGCGGCGGCCTCCGAGAAGCTCTGGCGGAACCTCTGTCACACCATCGGCCGCGAGGACCTCCTCGAAGACGAACGGTTCGAGACCAACGCCGACCGGGTCGACCACCGCGACGCACTCGAGGCGATCCTCGAGGCGGAGTTCGCCGACTGGACGACCGACGACCTCGTCGAGACGCTCGAGGCGGGCGACGTGCCGGCCCGTTCGGTTCACGACATCGGCGACGTCTTCGAGCACCCGCAGGTCGAGGCTCGTGACATGCACCGGGAAATCTCCCACCCCGACGTGGGCTCGCTCGAGCTGGTCGCCAGCCCGATGCACTTCTCGGGGACGCCGACGTCGATCCGACGCCATCCGCCGTCGCTCGGCGAACACACGGACGAAGTACTCGCGGAACTCGGCTACGACGAGTCCGAGCGGGAGCGACTGCGCGACGCCGACACCGTCTAACGCCTGTTCAGGAAGCGCTCGTGGTAGCGGGCGACCGACGGGAACTCGGCGTTTTCGATTGTATTTTTCTCGGGTTGATCGCAGGCCTCGAGCAGCGGCCACGATTGTACCGTGCTGTGGATCGAATTCGATGATGAGAAAAACCGTGTGTCGATAGACTGGCGGCCGGAAACGAGATGCGGGTTACCGGTTCGTCCCGGAGACGAACGGCAGGCCGTCGTTGACGACGGAGTACTGGCGAGCGGCGATGACGCCGAGAACGACCAGTCCGGCTGCGTCGGTCAACAGCCCGGGAGCGAGCAGCGTGATCGCGCCGACGAAGAGTACGGCCCGTTCGAGTAGGGCCATATCGTCGATGAGGTAGGCCTGCGTGGACGCCGAGAGGGCGATCACCCCCACGATGGCGGTGAGCACGCTGAAGCCGATGGTCGGCACGTCAGCCATCGTGACCGCGCCGGGATCGGCCAGCAGGATGAGTTCGTTTCCGTAGACGAAGAGGAAGGGGATGATGAATCCGACGACCGCGATTCCCAGCGCGGTGAATCCGGTCCGCCACGGATCCGACTCGGCGATGCCGCTGGCGGCGAACACCGCGAGCATGATCGGCGGCGTGATAGCACTGATGATCGCGAAGTAGAAGATGAACAGGTGGGCGGCGAGCTCGGGCACGCCCAGGTCCATCAGTGCGGGGGCACCGAGGGCGGCGACGACGACGTACGCCGCGGTCGTCGGCAGTCCCATCCCTAGGATGATCGAGGCGATCATCGTCAGCACGAGGCCGATGATGAGCACGCCGCCGGAGAGGTTCGCAACCAGGGAGCTAAACGTCAGCCCGAGGCCGGTCAGGGTGACGACGCCGACGACGATCCCCGCCGTGGCACACGCGGCCGCGACGACGAGAGTCATCCGGATCCCGCGGTCGAACGCTCGGACGGCGGTGCCGGCAGCGTTCGAGGATAGTCGTCGTACCGTCTGGGTGTCGCCGCTGGTGAGCGCTCCGACGAACTCCCTGGCCGTCGAGAGCGGGATCGCGACGATGACCGTCAGGACGATCGCGACGAAACCGGCGAGCATCGCGGTGTAACCCTGGACGAGGAGGGCCACGAGGACGATGATGGGGATCGTGAAGTGAAAGCCAGTCTTGAGGAGGTGACGCGAGTCGGGCAGTTCGGAAGCGGGTCGCCCATCGAGGCCCTGTTTCTTCGCGCGGAAGTGGACGGCCATCCCGACACAGAGGAAATACAGCAGGGCCGGGATGACGGCTGCGGCGATGATATAGACGTACGGAATGCCGGTCCAGACGGCCATGATGAACGCACCCGCGCCCATCACCGGCGGCATGATCTGTCCGCCACTCGAGGCTGAGGACTCGACGGCCGCGGCGTAGTGGCTGTCGAAGCCGGTTCGCTTCATCAGGGGGATCGTGAACGCGCCGGTCGTCGCCGTGTTCGCGACGGCACTGCCGTTCAGACTGCCCATAAAGCCGCTGGCGAGGACGGACGTCTTGGCCGGCCCGCCGGCCAGGCGTCCGGTGTAGCCGTACGCGAGGTCGATGAACCAGTCGCCGATGCCGGTAACCTCGAGGAACGCTCCGAAGATGATGAACAGGACGACGAACGTCGCGCTCACTCCGAGCGGAATGCCGAAGACGCCCTCGGTCGAGAGATACAGGTGCGAGACCAGTCGCTCGACGCCGTATCCGCGGTGGGCGAGCAGTCCCGGCATGTACGGCCCGAGGAAGGCGTACGCGATAAACGCGATGGAGATGATCGGGAGGACCATTCCGGTCGTCCGCCGGGCCATCTCGAGGACGATGAGGATCGTGAAGAACCCGAAGATGATGTCGATCGTCGTGGGGTTCCCCGCTCGCGCGGCGAAATCGCCGAACTCGACGGCGTACGCGAGATAGAGCACGCTGGGGATCGTGATCCCGATCAACAGCCAGTCATACCATGGGACGCCGTCGGAGGCCTCGCCGGTGTGTGCTTCGTACCAGAGGAACACCAGGACCGCCATGAACACGAGGTGGATCGGTCGGTGGATGAACGCCCCTGGAACGCCGATCCACGGCGCCGGCGTGACCGTGTGATAGATCCCCGCGACGACGGCGATCCCGATCGCGAGGTACAGTATCCGTCCCGATAACCGGCGTTTGGTCATTCCGCTGAAGTGGCTTCCGCGTGCCGCTCCGTCCGGCTTCTCCTCTAAATTGATGTCGAGTTCGTCGTCAGTAGGTGTACTACTCATGTGTTTCCGTTTCCGTCGTTGGTCACCCGCTCCCGGCCACACGGAGTAGCTGGTCGGTGACGTAGTTGCGTTCTGCAGCCGAGACCTCGACCGTGGACCCCGGTTTCGCATACGAGTCCAGTTCCCGTTCCTCGCCGCCGATCACGAGGGTCTGGTCGGTCGTCGCGGCGACGCGGACCGAGAACGATCCCAGTTCGTGATCGAGTTCGCTGACAGTCATGTTCCCGTCACGGTACGTCTCACGACTGTGCTCGAGTCCGGCCGCGTGGTAGGCGTAGGCCTCACGAATCTGTACGATCTCGCCGTCGTCGACGGTGTACGTCTCGTGTATCGGTGTCCCCTCGAACGAGTGGACGTACCGAATCTCGAACTCGTCTCCCTCCTCGAGGGAGTAGACTGCGAGCGTCTCGTCCGTCTCTGCATCGGTGAGCTGGACGGTCGGTACCGTGGGCGACGCGATCACTGCCCCCAGCAGGAGCGCCGCCCCAAAGACGATCGACCCACCGGCCGCGTAAAGTAGCGTGGATCGATTACAGGCCGGCATCGTCGAAGTACGCTTCCGATCCCGGGTGAAGATCGATCGGCGAGTCACGTGCCGTGTCTTCGAACTGGTTGACGACGTCGTGGATGTCGGCCAGCTCGTCGAGGTTCTCGTAGATGGTCTCGGTGATATCGTAGACAAGGTCCTCGTCGGCGTCTTCGTTGACGATCATCGTGTTCACGACGCCAGGGTTGTGAACCTCGTAGTCCTGGTCGGGGTAGGTGTCCGGCTCGAGCGTGACCGACGTGTAGTAGGGGAACTCCTCGTCGATCTCGGCGAGGTCGTCCTCGGGGAAACTTAGCAGGCGGATGTCACGCTGACTGGCGACCTCTTCGATCGACGAGGTTGGCGGACCGACGCTCCAGAAGCCAGCGTCGATCTGGCCGTCGATCAGTGCGTCTGCCGTCTCGTCGAACGCGAGTCGCTCCTCGTTGATGTCGTCGTAGCTCAGGCCGTACCACTCGAGCAGCTCCTCGGCGATGACCTCCGTCCCGCTGCCGGGCGCACCGACGCTGACGTCGAGGCCCTCGAGGTCGGCGAGCGTCTCGACGTCGGAGTCTTCGGGGACGACGACCTGCGTGTGGTTGACGTACGACCCGAACATCGACTGGAGCGGCTGCGGTTCATCGAAGTCCCCCTCGCCGTCGACGGCCAGCAGGACCGAGTTACTGAGCGCGAGCGCCATCGTCATCTCGCCGCCGCCGACCTCGCGGGCGTTCTCGACGCTCGCTCCCGTCGATTCGGCCGACGCGTCGACACCGAGCTCTTCGTGTTCGTTGAGCAAGTCGGCGATGCCGCCCCCGAGAATGTAGTAGACGCCACCGGTCCCCCCGGTCCCGATGGTTACGAAGTCTTCTCCTCCGTCGCCGAGACAGCCCGCCATCGCGGTCAATCCACCGGCTGCAGCCGCACCCGTTGCTTTCAGAACCGTTCGCCGTCCGTACTCGCTGCTGTCACTGTTATCCATGTGATTAATAGGTGAGTTTGGGAATAAATAAACCTTTCTGAGCGCGAGTCATTCACAGTAATTCATACGAAATCGGAACTGACGACCTGGTAGTAGTTCGGCGATATTACACGAATGGGTTCGACGAGCTTCGGCACTTTCGCCGACCGAACCGAATACTCGTGGGAATTCAGATAACAGTTTCACCACCAGTTGAACCACGTAGAGCCCGCTACCGGAACTTTTCAGCCCACAGCGGTCGTCTAACCCGCAGTCTTCGGCCGATGGATCTCAGCCGACGACGACTCCGTCGGTCGCCACCTCTCCTGGGGCCGCTATCTACATGTCGAACCCGGAATATAGAAATTCACACATATATTAGAAAATGACTTTTATATAGGCATAGCTCGAGTGGTGAACTCAACTGTCGGCGATACTCCGAGACGAACTCGAGCTCGTGAGGACCGATCTACTGGGTCCGTGACGAACCGACGGCTCACGTTCGACATCGGTTTTGTGATTCTTGGACGGTGGATAAGACACCCGAGGGACACGAAAAGCCGACCTGTACGATCGAGGCCGTCGGAGGGTCTCTCGGGGTCCGATGGGCGATCCTCCGGTAGTTGTCGGGCACTGAATCGGGCGTCGTCACTGGCATCCGTCTTCGACGAAATGACTTCGGGCCGGACCTGAAGAGTGTCATCCACAGTATGTCTCGGGAGACCAATCACGAAAGGTATGAGTAGACGTCGAACAGCAGCCTCCTCTGCTATCCTTGACCTCTGCTTCCTCTTTCGTGTCGCGGACATCGGCCCCAGGACTCCCTTCGGACTCCACTCATCCGGGTGGTTGGTATCAGCCAGTGTACCCGCTGCATGGAGTGGTGATTTGAGCGTCGACAGACGAACGACTCAAACACGTAAAATCCCGCAGAATCACGTCGAAAACCGTCGTCTCCCCGTTTACACAGTACGCTCCCCAACGATCGCTAGGTCGGATCACTTTCTTTTACCTGGGTCAGGTTAGCTCCCCTGTGATGGATACCATCGACGGATCCTCCGCCACCCTCGCCTCGACGGCCATCCCGCTCCAGACCGACCTCGCGGTCGGGATCGCTGCCCTCGTTATCGTCGCGATGACTGCCTTCACCGTCGTACTACTGTATCTCGCGATCGGTCCGCACAATCGTCGACTCGAGGACGCCGGGGCTGGAAGCGAATCGTCCCAGGCGACGGTCGACGAGTCCGACCCCGGGGCGGTCGAGTCACCCACCGACGGTTCCGAACGCGAGGCCGATGCGGACGACGAAGTTGGTCTCGAGAGCGAGACGAACCCGGGGCCGGGAAACGGTGGCCCGGACTCGGTCGACGAGGGGTAACCGGTGTCGGTCCGACGGCCGTCAGTACTTTTCGACGTGGTCGGGTGGATCGTCGATACCGCCCAGGTCGACGATCTGGTCCATCGTTTCCGCGTCCTGGGGTCGTTTCTGCGGGGTGCGGTGCTCACGCTGTCGTTCGATCTCGATGGTCGTCCGGCGCGCTGCGTCGTCGTAGGACGAGCCGAGGGCGATCAGGAAGCCGGTCATCGCGGTCACGAGTGCGATGCTCCCGATCGCGACGACGCCGATCGAGGCGAGTTCGCTCGGGAGGACCTGTCCGGCGGTCAACAGGGAGACCGCCGTGACGGCCGCGATCAGGGTGAGGAGTCGGGCCAGCCGGCCGGTGTCGAGCCCGTGGAATCGCTTTTCGCCGGTCGTATCGCGCAACACACCCAGCACACCGTCGTAGCTATCGTCGGTTCTCGCGTTCCCCAGCGAGTGAACCGACTGGGAGACCCAGATACCGGCGGTGAAGTTGAGCAACGCGACGAACGAGACGAGCCCCAGTTGCCCCTCGACGAACAGCCCTGCAATAATCGCGCCGGTGAACGAAACAGCCATAATTCCGTGTGTCACGAGCGAGCGCCGCCCGAAGCTTTCCAGTTTGTTTACGTGTCCTATCGACATGCTAGTCGTAGACACCCGCCGGCCAAGTCCGACGTCCCTACCAGTGCAGAAAGGGCGAGTGCTCGACGGATCGCAGCCCACTTACCCCCGCCGCGTGAATCGGGGCCCATGCAGATCAAAGACCGGGAGCAACTCGAGGGCGGACGCGAACGGGTGACCGTCGTCCCCGAGAGCGTCGACGATCTCTGGCACCTCCAGTACGTCCTCGAGCCCGGCGACCGCGTCGCGGGCGATACGACCCGGCGGATCCAGCGCAACGACGACCAGATGCGTGACACCGGCGGCGAACGTGAGCACATGTGGGTCGCGATCGCCGTCGACGACGTCGAGTTCCACAAGTTCGCCAACCGGCTGCGCGTCGGCGGCGAGATCGTCGCCTGCTCGCGCGAGGATCAACTCGGCTTCCACCACACGCTGAACGTCGAAGAACGCGACGAGCTCTCGATCGACAAGTGGTTTAAACCGGACCAGGAGGCCCGCCTCGAGGAGGCCGAGCAGGCCACCGAAAACCCCGACGTCGCCATCGCCACCGTCGAGGAGGGACAGGCACACGTCCACACCGTCGCCCAGTACGGCACCGAAGAGCGGGCGACGATCACGGGGACGACCGGCAAAGGCGAGTACGCCCGTGGGCGCGACGAACTGTTCTCGGAGCTGGCCACGGTCCTCAAACGCCAGGACGCCGACGCGATCATCCTCGCCGGCCCTGGCTTTACGAAACAGGACGCCTACAAGTACATCGAGCAGAACGAGCCCGCGGTTGCCGAGCAGGTGACGATGGTCGACACGGCCAGCGTCGGGGACCGCGGCGTCCACGAGGTGCTCAAACGCGGCGCCGTCGCCGACGTCCAGCAGGAGACGCGAATCGAGAGCGAGGCCGAGTACATCGACGAACTGACCCGGCGAATCGCCCAGGGCGCGAAAGCCGCCTACGGCCCCGAGGAAGTCCAGAAAGCCGCCGAGTACGGCGCCATCGAACAGCTGCTGATCCTCGACGACCGCCTGCGCAAAGAACGCGGGCCCGAGGGCGAGTGGGCCGTCGACGTCGACGACATCGTCCGAACCACGGAACAGAAGGGCGGCGAGGTAACCGTCTTCTCGAGCGAGTTCCCACCCGGCCAGCAGCTTTCGAACCTCGGTGGGATCGCCGCGCTGTTGCGCTACCGGCTCGAGTGAGGACGCGACGACACCACACCAAAGCGGTTTTGTCCTCGCGTTCTTCGATTCGAGCATGTTCGGTGGGCCGTCGTGTCCCAACTGCGGGAATCGGTTGCTAGTACGGAAGGTACGAACCGGACGGTTCCACCGCGGCCACACGCTGGTGAAATACGACTTTCACCGCTGTTACCGGTGTCTCACCACGTTCGGTCCGGACGAACCGCCTGCGGACGCAGCGGCGACGGCGACCCCCGCTCCCTCGAACGCGACCGACGCCACGAGCGGGGTTCTGCGGGACGTGCACCTCGAGCTCGAAGACGAGGGCGGGAAAACCCGCGTCGAGGCGTTCGTCCTCGAACTCGAGAACGTGACACCCGACTCCCTGACCGTCGATCGGGTCGTGCTCGCGTTCGACGACGGCGAGGAGACGACCGCTCCCATCGAGCCGACCCCGCTCGACCCCGGCGAGACGGCGTCGCTCGAGGTCCGCCGAAGCTGGATTCATCGGGACCAACACGCCGTGACCATCGACGTTCGCGCCGACGGCGAGGTCGCCGGACGCGACGAACTCGATCTCGAGGAGTATCGAACGGCCTAGCCGCGCATCTCGGCGTCGATCGCCGTCCGGACGACGCGGGCAACGCCGAGCATCGCAACGAAGATCCCCGCGAACGTGAGCGCGGCGAAGAGGGCGGTCCCGATGATGAGCGCGCCGGCGTTCCCGAACGCGAACAGTTCGGTGATGACGAACCGGTAGCTCAGGAAGACGAGCAAGAATCCGGCCGCGACGTAGATCGACCCACGCCAGTACGCGCCGTACTCTTCGGGCGACAGTTCCATGCCTCGAGATATCTCCGGCGTCGTATAAGGGCTAGCGAAGCGTCCCGTCCGATGCCCGCTGCCGCCCCCGTCCGATGGTCGCTACCGCCCCCGTCCGATGCTCGGCCGACCTCCGCCGATCACCCTGTCGGCGTCATCCCCTGCGGCCCATCCCATCTGCAATCTGCCCTGCGACGCGTGCGCCGGTTCGTCGCTCGACGGCTTTCGCGTCGAACACCGCTCGAGCGCTCGCCGCCGCGTCGGGATCGACGGTAAACTCGAGCGCCGGATACTCGACGTGGGTCAACACGAGCGGCTCCGGCGGCGCGGGGGCGATTCCCTCGTGGCCGGGCAGCGGTTCGGGGGCGAGAACCCGGTCGACTTTCTCGAGTGACTCCTCGCCGGTCCCGATGGCGTGAGCGAGCGAGACGAGTCGACGGACGAGTTCGCGGGCGAAGCCGGAGGCAGTGACGGTCACGAGGAGGTACTCGCCGTCGCGGCGGACCTCGAGCGTCGGCGAGCGCTCGGTGTTGTGGTCGTCGGGCGTGAGGTTGTGAAAGTCGTGGGGACCTGAGAGCGCCGCGCAGGCGGTGTGAAACCGCTCGTCGTCGACGACCTGTGAATCGTCCGGGAGCCGAGCGGTAGTCCGTGGCGCGTACAGGTGGTAGACGTACTCCCGGCGGCCCGCGTGGTGGGTCGCGTGAAAGCCCTCCGGCGCGTCGGCGACGGCCCATGCGCGGACGTCAGACGGGAGTTCGGCGTTGAACGCTCGTGGGGTGAGCCAGTCGGGCGTCTCGAGGGCGACCGTCTGGGCGAGCGCGGAGACGCCCGCGTCGGTCCGTCCCGCGGCGGCGTACCCCTCGGGTTTGTCCGCATCGGGTGAGAAGACCTCGAGCGCGCACAGCGCGTCGAAGAGCGTGTCCTCGACGGTGTCGACGTCTGGCTGGCGCTGGAAGCCGTAGTAGCCGGTACCGTCGTAGGCGATCCGGAACGCGCGGGTCGGCATCGGTTCGTTCGATGGGTGCCAGCGTGTTAGGGGCGTCGACCCGCGTTCGTCCTGGCGACGGGGCTACGGTCCGTCGTCGCGGGTGAGGTCGGTGATCCAGCTCATCGCAGCCATCGCCTGCGGGAAGCCGACCGTCGGGATCGAGAGGATGGCGACCTGTTCCAGCGCGTCGGGCTCGAGGCCCTCCTCGAGGCCGCGTCGGACGTGGGAGTGGACGGCCCCTTCGGACTGGGCGGCGACGGCGAGGCCGAGTTTGACGAGCCGGTTCGTCTCGTCGTCGATCGGGCCGGCGTCGGCGCAGGCCTCGCCGAGGTCGGCGTAGGACTCCCAGACGTCGGGGTGTTCCGCGGCGAAGTCGCCGGCGGTCGACGGCAGTTCGTCGGTGGGGTCGTCGATATCGTCAGCCATGGCGTCCAGACGGACCTCGCCGAGGGACGTAAGCGTTGGCGGTGTGTCGGATACGCGGGTCGCGACAGCGTGTGTCGCACCCACCGCTGCCGTCGCCGTCGTCTCCCATCCAGCCGTTTATCGGTCGGCGCCGCCAACGAACCGGATATGACTCGCCCGGTGTTGATCGACGCCGACCCCGGCTGTGACGATGCGCTCGCGATCCTGCTCGCCCTCGAGCACCCCGACCTCGAGGTGGTCGGGATTTCGACGGTCCACGGCAACGCGCCCGTCGACGAGACGACCGAGAACGCCCGCGCCATCCTCGAGTTGCTCGAGCGGACGGACGTGCCGGTCGCCCGTGGCGCCGATCGGCCGCTGCTGGTCGACCTCGAGACGGCCGAACACATCCACGGCGAGAGTGGGATCGAGGGCGACCTGCCGACGCCGGGGCCGGAAACGCGGCCCGTCGACGCCCACGCCGCACAGTTCATCGTCGAGCAGGCCCGCGAACACGCCGGCGACCTCGTGCTCGCCGGGATCGGCCCGCTGACCAACGTCGCGCTCGCCCACGCGCTCGAGCCCGACCTCCCCGCGTTGCTCGCGGACGTCGTCGTGATGGGCGGGGCCGGCTTCGGCCAGGGCAACGTGACCCCGCTCGCGGAAGCGAACGTCCACTCCGATCCACACGCGGCCGCTCGAGTGGTCGACGCCTGCGAACCGACGATCGCCGGCCTCGACGTCACGCGCGAGGCGACCCTCGCTCCCGACCGGCTCGACGGACTGACACGTGCGTCCCCGCTTGGCCGATCGATCCACGCGTGGCTCACCTACTACGACGACGACCGCCTCGAGCGCTACGGGATCGAGTCGGCCGCGCTCCACGACGCCCTCGTCGTCGCCGCAATTGCCGATCCGACCGTCCTCGAGACCGACCGCTACCCCGCGACGGTCGGCACCGAGTCGGGGGTGGCCCGTGGGGCACTGGTCCCCGACGCGACCGGCGTGACGGGCGACGAGCCGAACGTTCGACTCGCCGTCGACGCCGACGGCGACCGGTTCCGCGACCTGCTCGGCGGGGCGATCGAGCGACGGCTCGAGGCCGCGACTCGAACTCAACGGTAGTTATAGTAGCCACTGCAAGTCATTGCACACCTGATCGCCAGACGGTTCGGCGATCAGTGTGTAACTCGTTGCAGTTGTTACTATAGCAGCTCGGGGTCGTTGGTCAGCGCCGCGTGTGAGTTCGCGGTACGGACAGGAACAGGGGTGGATCACTCCGATAGCTGTCAAGAGCCGCGTGCTGACTGTCGAGGCTACGTGAGCGTGAAGTGGATCCCAGGATCGACGCGCTTTCCAATTTCCCGAGTGCATCCAACCCGTGACTGTACTGGGGGTGCCACTGGGAGTCACAGCACCCGCAGTCGGTAGCCTTCGAGGGCGGTTTCGTCAGTAATTCGTCCGGCCTCGGATGCAGCATCGAGCAGTTCGGCGACGAATTCCTTGGGCACCTCGACACCGATGAAATCAGTCCCGTCCCGCGCCGTGGTTAGCCGTGCCATCGTACGAGCAGTGCCATCGTCGTTGTAGATACTCCCGACGCGGTCGTCATCCCGGACGAACCGAAGCGTCACGTCGGTCGGTTCGATCGCGTCGAACGACACCTCGAACACGCGGTCCTCACCTTCGATCCGAGCGAGCATGCGTCCGTGCTGTTCGGCGATCGTCGTCTCCATACCCCCACTACGGGCTCGATACCTATAGAGTCGGGACACGCAGTCGCCTCTCACGTTCCGGGAGGCCGTCCTTCTGCCGACCCGTCCACCGGCGAGTGGTCGAAAAGCCGTACCCGGTCGGACGCCAGGGGCGGCGCCGACGCCGCGGTCGTCGGATCGAGGCTGCGTTCCAGTATCGAGATGCACCCGCCTGAACGACCTGCATACTCCGGGCGGAGGGCCTTCCCCGAGAGGGGCGGAACTCTGCCAGTCATGGCGGATTCCAACGGACGTGACCCAGCGTCACACGATACTGTGCGGAACGTCGTTCTCGTCGTCTTCGATACGGCCAGGGCGAAAAGCGTCGGCCCGGAGACGACGCCGACGTTCTCCGAACTGGCCGCGTCGGGGACGGCGTTCGAGAACGCCTTCGCGGCCGCGCCCTGGACGCTCCCCTCTCACGCGTCGCTGTTCACCGGGACCTACCCGTCCGAACACGGCGCCCACGGCGGCCACCCCGCGCTCGAGGACGACCTCCGCACGCTTCCCGAGGCGTTTTCCGACGCCGGCTTCGAGACCGTCGGCGTCTCGAACAACACCTGGATCACCGAGGAGTTCGGTTTCGACCGCGGCTTCGACGAGCTGCGCAAAGGCTGGCAGTACGTCCAGTCCGACGCCGACATGGGCGCGGTCGTCCGCGGCGAGGACCTCCGCGAGAAGCTCCAGGCGACCCGCCGACGGCTGTTCGACGGCAACCCCCTCGTCAACGCGACCAACATCCTCTACAGCGAGGTGTTCCAGCCGGCCGGCGACGACGGTGCCGACCGGTCGACGACCTGGATCGCGAACTGGCTCGCAGACCGCGACGACGACCGACCGTTCTTCCTGTTCTGTAACTTCATCGAGCCCCACGTCGAGTACGATCCGCCGCGGGAGTACGCCGAGCGATTCCTCCCCGACGATGCCACCTACGAGGACGCGACCGCGATCAGACAGGACCCGCGCGCGTTCGACTGCGAGGAGTACCACCTCTCGGATCGCGACTTCGCGCTCCTCCGCGGGCTCTACCGGGCCGAACTGGCCTACGTCGACGACCAGCTCGAGCGTCTGCGCGGGGCGCTCGAGGAGGCCGGCGAGTGGGAGGAGACCCTGTTCGTGGTCTGTAGCGACCACGGCGAGCACGTCGGGGAACACGGCTTTTTCGGTCACCAGTACAACCTCTACGATACCCTGGTACACGTCCCGCTGGTGGTTCACGGCGGGCCGTTCACCGGCGGCGGTCGCCGCAGCGACCTGGTCCAGTTGCTCGACCTCCCGGAGACACTGTGTGCGGCCGCGGGCGTCGACGACCCCGTACTCCGAAAGCAGTCCTCGGGTCGCCCGATCCGGCCCGGAGAGCCGACCGACCCGCGAGAGGCCGTCTTCGCCGAGTACGTCGCACCGCAGCCGTCGATCGAGCGCCTCGAGAACCGGTTCGGCGAGCTGCCGGATCGGGTCTACGAGTTCGACCGCCAGCTTCGGGCCGTCAGGACGAGCGAGTACAAGTACGTCCGCGGCGACGACGGCTTCGAACGGCTTCATCACGTCCCGAGCGATCCGTCCGAGGAGATCGACCTCACCGACGCCGAGCCCGAACGCGTGAGGTCGCTTCGAGCCCGGCTCGAGGAGCGATTCGACCCCCTCGGGGCGGTCGAAGCGAGCGAGTCGGTGGCGATGCGCGAGGGGACGAAAGAACGCCTCGCGGATCTCGGCTACCTCTGACTCGAGTGCCGCGTTCGTCCCCATCCGAAAGTCAGTCACCGTAATTTAAGAGCCTCGGCCCGAAGCTCCGGATATGCTCTCGCGACGAACCGTCCTTGCCGCCAGCGGTCTCGCCCTCGTCGGGCTGGCCGGCTGTCTCGGCGACGACGATGACGACGAGCTCGAGGAATCCGACGCCGATGACGACACCGACGACGCCGACGAGAACGGAGCGGAAGACGACGAGGATGCTATCACCGCGACGGATCCCACCGCCCCCCTCGTGACGACGATCGATCGGGAGGACGCCGCCGACGACGACGTGGACGCCGAAGAGATCGTCCTCGCGACGTACGGGGACGTCGCCGATCTGGACGACATCGACCACGACGAAGCTCAGGGCTGGTACTACGTCTCGGTCGTCTTCACCGACGAGGCAACCGAGACGTTCGTCGACGAACTCGAGGCCATCCACGCACTCGAGGCCCCCGCACAGCAGGAACTCACCATCCACGGTGACGACGATATTATCGGCTCGTACCCACTCAATCCCGACCTCGCCGAGACCATGGCCGACGGCGAGTGGGAAGGGACCTTCCAGCTCGTCGCCGACGAGGAGTCACAGCTCGAGGGCGTCCTGGATCGGTTCGAGTAGCCAGCTAGTCCCGTCTCGGTTGCCGAGTCCTGTCGGAGACGTATCGGCCACAATCAGGTGCGTTCGACCGTCGTACTCACCGCCGCACGTAGAATTGTGTCATATATTCAATAAAAGTGGTATTCTTAACGGTTGGTGATCAACAGCGTTCTATGGGCGAATGCAGTGTCTGTGGAGACAGGACCAACATGCCTTATACATGCAACTACTGCGGGCGAACCCACTGCAAGAAGCACAAGCTTCCGGAGAAACACGATTGTGCGAACGTCGACCAAGCAAATACGCTCGGCCCTGAACTCAGACGAGAGTATCAGCCTGACCCCTCGCGCCCGACGTCGAAACTACCGGACAATCGAGTATGGGTCGCAGCCGCAGTCGTTCTCGTCGCGATTCTAACGGTCTTACTCCTCCTGTGAAACTCCAGAGATCTCTAGCCGACCACCTGTCTCACCAGCCGACACGACCCCAACGCGTGGAAACGTTCGAGTAGCTCACAAGCGAAATCACTGGAAGAACGTCAGGTCCGCCGCTATCGCTCTCACGTCGGCCCGCTCGCCTCGAGGCGCAACTTATTCGTACTCGACTGAAAAGGTCAGGTATGGA
>LKMK01000156.1 GCA_001563805.1 Natrialbaceae archaeon B1-Br10_E2g2 | reverse complement strand
GCGACTACCTCTTCACCGCCACCGTCAGCCGTGGAGGCGAGATCCAGGTCTCGAGGGGGAGTGCGATCGCGGACGAGTTAGAGGGGGCGATCGACCGGACGGAGCCGGTGACGGTCGTGCCGTCGTCGTAAGGTTCCGAATAGCAGACGAGTCCGCGGCAGTTTTCGTTGCGACGGAGCCGGACAGATCCCCCCGCGAGCGAAGCGAGCGGCTTTTTGGTGGAGATTTTTGCGCGAGCGGTCGCCTTCGGCGACCCGAGCGGAAAAAGGTCCGTGTGCGAGATCCAGGTCTCGAGGGGGAGTGCGATCGCGGACGAGTTAGAGGGGGCGATCGACCGAACGGAGCCGGTGACGGTCGTGCCGTCGTCGTAAGGTTCCGAACAGCAGACGAGTCCGCGGCAGTTTTCATTGCGACGGAGCCGGACAGACCCCCCGCGAGCGAAGCGAGTGGCCTTTTTCTGGAGGGTTTTGCGCGACCGGTCGCCTCGCCTCACCGCGTACTGCTGTGGACGCTCTCGTTCGGCCCGATCTCGGACCAGCTCCCGTCCGTGTCCTCGAGTGGGTCTCCGAGTATGTCGTCGACGTTTCTGTCCGTCCCCTCCTCGAGTGAGTCACCGTCCTCGTCCTCACTGTTTTCGCCCGCTTCGTCCGGCTCGTGGCTCCGCGCCGACGGTTCGCCCTGACTTCCGTCGCGTTCCTCGGTCGCGTCTCGTTCGGACTCCTCGATCATTTCCTCGTCGGGGTCGACGTCGTCTGATCCCTCGTCGTCGATCGCGTGATCGTCTGGGTCGTCGACCACGTCGTCGCCGTTCTCGTCGTCGGCGACGGCCGCTTCGAGTTCGTTTGCGGCGTCGAGCAGGTCGTCTGGCGTTCCCACCTCGAGGAGGTCCTGGGCCACCAGCTCGTCGAGTCGAGCCACCAGCTCCTCGAGCGCCTCACGATCCTCGTCGGTGTCGAACGACGTGAACGCGATCGAGGTGACCCCGCCGCGGGCGGCCGTCCACTCGAGCAGTTCGACCGCCTGTTCCGGGTCTGGATCGTCAGTCACCGTACAGCGGTGTGGATCGGACGGATAGCCCTGTGAGAGCCCCCAGCCCGAAAACGCCAGGTCGTAGTGCGCTCGAACCGCCTCGTAGGAGTCTTCGGAGTACTGGGACCCGGGGACGGCGAGGTATCGGGCACCGTCGTCGAACCCGCGTTCGGTGAGCCAGTCGATCGGGCTGGTGACGGTCGACTCCATCTCCTCGCCGGACCCGTTGATCGGCGTCCCGCGGGCGCCGTAACTGCCGACCGTCCAGCCTGCCGCCGAGAGCGTCTCGAGCGCCTCGAGTGTGAGTCGGTCCTCGCCGGGAATCCGATCCGGTGGAACGAACGCTGCCGCCGGGACGTCGGTGTCGGCGTCCTCGAGAACCTCGAAGGCGTCGGTGTAGTGGGACTCGTAGCCGCCGTGAAACTGGAGGCAGACCGTCCCGGTCCCGAGGGTTGGGACGAAATAGAGGTCGTCGATCGCGAGTCGACCGTCGGTGCGCTCGCCGAACCAGCTGACGATCTGTACGGTGACGACGTCGGTGAGGTCGGGGTCGCCGCTGACGCGTGACAGCCCGAAGTTGTCGCTCACGAACGGCATCTCGCTTCGGACCTGTCGACTGAACTCGACGTAGTGGCCCGAACTGTCCTGTAACTGGAGTCGAACCCTCGCGTCCCGGTCGGCAGCGACCGTGATGCCGGGAGCGACGGCCCTGACGTCGATCGGTTCGTCGAGCTCTCGACGCACGCGGACCTGGCCGTCCTCCTCGCGCGGCTCGAGGAGTGCCGACTGGTTTCCGTCGGCCGTATACGCCGTCGTCGACGAGATCGACCCAATGCCTTGGTAGGCCCGCCACGGCTCGAGGGTTTCGAAATCGTCGAAGATGCCGACGAGGTCGGCGGGTGGGCGAGGATCGCTCTCGGTTTCGTCGCCACCGTGCTCGTCGCCGCCGTCGCCGGTGTCGTCCTCACCGTCGATCAGTTGGTTCGAAATCGGCGCCCCTGCGACCGCTGCCATCGCCGTCAAATACGATCGACGCTCCATGCTCGAGGGGGGTCGACACCCGACGGAATGGCTGGGCTGCCGGAACAGGCAGGGCACTTTTCAGCGTCCCGCTGCCGTCTTTGTGTCTGTTTGTTGACGGTATGGTGGTTGTTCCGTCCGATTCGTCACGTCAAATATTACTGTCGTCTGTTGGTACCGGTCGGCCTGTAGCGTCCGACAACCGTTCGTACGACCTGGCTACCAGTTTTCGACGATTTGGTAGCGTGCCCGAACGTGAACTTTCACCGCGTCCCTCGCCGGCAGACTCGAGCTCTCTCGAGCCAGTGTCGGGACGAGACGCCGACTCGAGCGTCGCGGACTGGCTCACCGAACGGGACTCTTGTGCGTGCAACTCGGGAGCTTACAGCGTGCGTACGGCGAGTATCCTTCACGTACACGTTGTCGTTGACCGGTTCAGAGTTGCCTGTCTGGCCAGTCTTCCGACGGGGACCTGGGACCCCTGATTCTCGAGGATTTCAGTCCGTCCGTGACAGCGTCCATGGAGGCGTCGTCGCGACCGATCGAACCGTCCGGTTACTCCTCGCGGCGGTCCTGGAACCGCCGGGCAACCAGCACGAACAGGCCAGTCAGCGCGAGGTACAGCTGCCAGCCGCTTTCGGCGATCGGCAGGAGGATGGGATCGTCCGGCTCCGGTTCGTCCGACAGTTCCACCGGGTTCGCCACGTGGGTGTCCGCGGTCGTGCCCACCGCCCCGGCGTCAGTCGTTCGCTCGCCGGTCTCGGGATCGGTCTGGATCTCGACGAACGTCTGGACGAACCCTTCGCTCGAGGAGACGAGTAGCTCACCCTCGAGCCGGAAGAACCGATCGTAGATGGGGTAAAAGACGTTGATCCCCTCGAGGTGGGCCCAGTCGAGCAGCACGTGGGCGAACAGGTGGACGAAGAGGGCGACCCAGGCGACGCGGACGCCCCAGTCGCCCCAGCGACCCCGAAGCCACGACCGGTCTGGCCCCCGGAGATACGTATCCCAGGTGAGCCAGACGCCGGCGACGATGGGGATGGTCAGGTTGTGTAACAGCGCCCGGTGGGCCCCGTCCATCCAGGGGCCGACCAGCGTGTCCGCCTCGGGGAGCACCACGATGACGAGGAGGATCGCGAGGGCTCGCCGGTCGAACGCACCTTTCAACAGCCCCGCGGCGAGCAGGATCGCGAACCCGGCGTGGACGACGGTCGACGGCATTAGCGTTCCTCCCAGAGTCGAACCGCGAGCGCGACCGTGGCCGCGCTCACGACGATCAGTTGCCAGCCCGTTCTCACCAGGTGAAGTTCGCGTTCGACGCCCGTCTCGAGGCCGGTTCCGGGCGTCGGGTTCACCCAGGAGGCGACGTGGTGATCGGCCGTCGTCCCGGGCGAGGTGAGCCAGAGCAGCCCCTCACCGCGCTCGACGAACGTGAGGTAGATGCCGTCCTGACTCGAGAGGAGGAAGGTGCCGACGACGGCGTAGAACCGGTCGTGCAGCGGGTAGAGGAGGTTGACGCCGTCGGGACGGAAGAGGTCGACGCCGATGCCGGCGACGACGTACGCCGCGAGGGCGACCCAGGCGACGCGGACGCCGTACCAGCCGTAGCGCTCGCCGAGCCAGGAGCGCTCGCGGTAGCAGGTGTCCCAGTAGAGGCCGACGAACGCGACGCCGGGAAGCAACAGCGTGTGAAAGAGAGCGTTCGTCGCACCCTCGATGGCGAGGCTCGCGACCGCGTCGAGGTCCGGCGCCGCGGCCGCGAGGGCGACGACGAGGATCGACCGGCGGTCGAACGCCGCCCCCAGCAACGCGAGCCCGAGGAGGACGCCGACGGCCACGTTCACGAGCGTCGGTGCCATTGATGGCTGGTACGTTCACGCGAGAATAAACGTATCGACCAGCGTCGTAACTGCGACCGGCCCTCCTCGAGTCGACGACGGTTCGACCTCGAGTTCCGGGGACATTCGGTGGGGCCAGAGCACCGACCGATACCGGCACCTCCCTACCACGGACGGCCGGTCCCGACCGATCGACAGCCGTGTGACTGCCTAGCTACTAGCTGTTTAAGCGAAATCTCTTTATACAGGACGAATGTTTGCTTTATCGACGGAAACACTCGTACCTCGATTTCAATGAGCACAGATGATGCGACGTTCGTCTATTCGGGCACCGACCACGAAACTGACCGGCTGATCACGGATCCCACACGACTCGAGGCCGTTCGCTCGCGGCTCGTCGACGCGATCCGGACGGCCGTCGACGACGCGAGCGCCGACGGCGTCGTCGTGGCGATGAGCGGCGGACTCGATTCGACGGTAACGGCGGTGCTGGCCGTCGAAGCGCTCGGCCGGGAGCGCGTCCTCGGGCTCGGCCTCCCGTGTCACAAGAGCGACCGGCCGGACGTCACCGAGGCCCGGACGATCGCAGACGGGCTCGGGATCGAGTTCCACGAGATCCAGCTCCGGCCGCTGCTCGAGGCGTTCGACGACGCCGTCCCCGAACTCGAGCAGTCCGGCGATGGCGATCGACCCACCGAGCGCACCCGTGAACTCGGGAACGCCGTGGCCCGCCTTCGGATGACCTGTGCCTACTACGCGGCCAACCGACGATCCAGGCTCGTCCTCGGGACCGCGAACCGCTCGGAATTGTTGCTCGGCTACTTTACGAAGTACGGCGACGGGGCGGCCGACGCCTTCCCCATCGGCGACCTCTACAAGACGGAGGTCCGTGCGCTCGCCGACCGGCTCGGCATTCCCCGGCGGATCGTCACCAAGGAACCGTCCGCCGGCTTCTTTGCAGGACAGACCGACCTCGAGGAACTCGGCGCACCCTACGACGTCATCGATCCCCTGTTGACCCGACTCGTCGACGCCGACCGGCCGATCGTAGACGCCGCCCAGGCAGTCGGAATCGATCGGCAGACGGCGCGGACGATCGCCTGGATGGCCGCCGAGACGGCGCACAAACGAACCGTGCCGCCGACGCCGGGTATCGACGGCCGTCACGGACAGGGCCGTCTGTTCGGACGTCGGTCGTAACCGTCCAGTCCGGGCTCGAGCCGGTCGCTGGGACCAATATCGGTGTGGCTGTCCGTGTCCGTCTCAGGTCGCAGTCTCCCGCTGGTAGATCTCGGGGTTTCGCCACCAGAACAGTCCCCAGCCGAGCACGAAGCCGCCGGCCATCGCGGCGATGTCGACTACGAGTCGGGGGAGGCCGATCTCGGCGATCCCGACGAAGACGATCGACGAGCCGATCAGCGCGCCGAGGAAGACGAACACCAGGTCACCGAAAATCCGCGATCGTGGGTGCTCCCAGTAGTGCTGGCGTTCCTCGTCGTACCAGACGCCGATGTAGATCAACACCGGTGCCATGCCGGTGATGACCGTGATCACGTAGTACGCTTCGGGGAGCCCGGCCGGCCCGAGCACCGCGACGTTGAGCACGTTCGCGAGCATCGCCATGATAAACAGCCCGAGCAGCAGCCACCCCCACCGCGGCAACGTCTCCTTGTCCATAGCACAGGTGGGTTACCCAGCCAAAATAACTGTGGCGCTCTCCGGCTCTCGACGCCGTCACTCCGCGCAACAGGCGTCTTTCTTCGGCGTCTCGTCGACGCCGCTGCCGTCCGCCGCGACCGGCTCTTCGAGCCGGTAGAGACTCTGTCTGGCGTCCGCAAAGTAGATGTCCTCGTCGACGATGCCGATCTCGCCCAGCCGCTCGAGTGCGTATCGGACCGTTCGGGCCGACAGCATCGACTCCTGGACGATCTGCTTCTGGGTCAGCGGCCCGTCGTACTCGAGTACCTTGAAGACGAGTTTGGCGCTCGGAGGCAGGTCTTCGATGTCCTCCCCGTCGGTGTCTACCATGTTACGAATCGAAATCCCCCAGCAGTATAAAAGTTGAGCCTTACAAGACGCCGGTGATAGTGTACCTTCCGGTAGTGTCGGTGGTGTAAATTGGGATTCTGGAGAGCTACGGCCGGGAATCTGGTTGATTAACTGGTCAGTCAGAATGTGCGGCGCGGCTCTTCGAATGCCGCCTTCGGCGTCGGTCACTGGATCCTCGCCGACCCGTACACCCAGATCGTTGTAGGGCGGCGTTCGAGGTGAACTTCCCCAACCCAGTCTCCGAACGGACACCGTCGCTCGACTGTACTGTGACTCGGTCAGTAAAGTGGTGGCGAACGCCAGGCCACGTCGCGATGGCTGCCGGCTACGGCACGCTTTGCCCTACTGCACACAGTACTCGCCGAGTGTTACCATCGGATCCGGACCGTTAATTCGCGTAAATAATAGGTCTATATGAACGGCCTCAGCTCTTAGTCCGAATCGAACTGTCATACAAATTTTTATACCACTGGTAACATGGTATGGAAAATGACGGGGCAGGATACTGTTCGCACTCCGGATGGGACTGAACGGGGTCTCAGCCCAGTCGTCGGCATCGTCCTGCTGTTCGCGATGGTGTTTCTCGGTGCGGCGCTGGTGTTCGTCGCCGGTGCGTCGATGATCGACGCCCTCGAGTCGGACATCGATACCGAGCACCTCCGGAATTGCATGGACGAAGTCGATCATCGCCTCGGAACCGTCGCGACGATGAAAGCCGAACAGCCGATGGACTTCGGCGATTCGTCCTGCCGGCCGGAGGTCGCCGAGGAGGGAACGATTTCGATCGTCTGGTTCAACAGCTCGGAAGGGGACCCATACCCGGACTGGGGGGATGCTGAATCCGAGAGCCTCGGGACCGTCGAGTTCGAGAGCGAGGATCGGACGATCGCTCACCAGGGTGGCGGGGTCTGGGAACGATCGGGCTCGAGCTCGAGGGTGAACACGCCGCCCGAGATCGGGTTCGACGACAACGAATCACTCGAACTGAACCTCATGCAGATCGATTCGGCGCTCGAGGGGTCGCCGACGTCGATGGCCCGGTATCAGCCGGATAGCGGATCGGAGGTCAGTGACACCTTCACCGATCTCGAAGACAACTCTTCTGCCCCGGATTTCGCGATCAAGGTCGAGAGCACGTACGCCGAGGCGTGGAAGCAACACTTCGAGGAGCAGCGTGACTCGGTAACCGAGACGGACGTCGAGGTGAACGAGAGTTTGGACGACGATCAGGTCGAGATGCGGGTGTATGAGGTTAGCGACGGCGAAGCCACAGAAGAGTTCCTCGTCGAGTCGGACGAGGGACTCGACGAGCACAGCCAGGGTCAGCCACACGCGATCGAAGATAACATCCTGGAGCACCAGGGTAATACACACTTCAATATCAATGCCACATTGGTAAATCAGGGAGACGATCTGAGCGATTTCAGCGCGACCCTCACGGTCCTCAACGAGTCGGGTGTCGTCGATAGTCTGACTCTCATCTCCGATACCACCGTTGAAAGCGATGAGACTATCTCAACAGCTGATGATAGCCACTGGGATCATAACTCTCACCACTTCCATACCAACGCTCTCGAGCCCGGGACCGTCTACGAGTACGACGTCGAGACTGACCCCGGCAACGACACCCTCGAGGAACCCGGGACCTTCTACTACCTCGACGACGGCGTCCACTACACGATCGTCGACACCTGGACAACGTCCGAAGACGGCGAGATAGACGTCTTCGCGGACGTTCGCAACCTCGGTTCGGAAGACGGGACCAACGAGACGGTTACGCTCGAGGTAACACCCGACGGGAGCACCGACTCGGTGACGGCGTCGACCGACCTCGACCTGGGCAGCACGAACGCCT
>LKMK01000155.1 GCA_001563805.1 Natrialbaceae archaeon B1-Br10_E2g2 | reverse complement strand
GACCGGCGTCTAACGCCTCGGTGTCGACGCCGACCAGGACCGCGCTAATGGCGTCGCGTTCGTCCTGTCGGGCCGAGACGGAGTCGAACTCCTCGGCGGTCGCGACCGCCTCGAGGACGTCGCCGGGCTCGAGCGTCGCCCCGTCGGCGACGGCGTCGGCCAGGTCGGCGAACGTCGCGGCCGTCTCGAGGCGGAGGTAGTACTTCGAAGCGAGTACGCCCCGCGGGGTGGCCTCGATCGAGAGGTCCGCGTCGGTCTCGACGAAGCCCCGCTCGACGAGGTCCTCGAGACAGTCACGGACGCGCTCACGGAGGTTGGGGAAGTCGTAGGCCTCCGGTTTCGACTGTCCGCGCACGTAGAAGAACGTCGTCTCGAGCCAGTCCATCACGTCTTCCAGGTCGGTGATCGTCCCCATCGCGATCTCGGCGTTGAGGTGGGTCTCTAAGCTCTCGGCGAGGCGCGATTCGATTTCTTTGCCGTCGGTCAACAGCCGGCGGTACTTGTCCGCTTCCGCGGTGTCACAGACGACCCAGCCGTAGCCGACGTCGTCGTAGCCCGGCCGGCCCGCACGGCCGAGCATCTGGAGGACGTCGAGCGGACTCATGTCCACCTCGCCCTCGAGTGGGTCGTGGTATTTGGTATCGCGGATGACAACACAGCGGGCGGGCAGGTTCACGCCCCAGGCCAGCGTCGAGGTCGAGAAGAGCAGTTCGACGTGGCCGGCTTTGAACCACTCCTCGACCAGGTCGCGGTCGTTTTTCGAGAGGCCGGCGTGGTGGAAGGCGACGCCGTCGAGCATCGAGTGATACAGCGTCTCGTTCTCGATCGCGTCTTTCAACTCGGTATGGGAGTCGTAGTCGCCGCGGACGCCGATCGGCACGTCGCGTTCGGCGATCTCGTCTCTGGCCTTCTTCGCCGCACGCACCGTGTCCTGTCGCGAGGAGACGAACACGAGCGCCTGGCCGTCGTCTCTGAGGTGCGGTTCCGCGATATCCAGTGCGCGGTAGAGACGACGGTACTTGTCCGCAAACGAGTTCTCGCCGTGGGTGTACGTCTTCACGCCCGCGTGCAAGTCGACGGGCCGGTACTCCTCGCCGAACTCGAACGTCGTCTTCTCGGGCGCGTCGAGCCAGGCGGCCACGTCGTCGACGTTCGGCATCGTCGCCGACAGCGCGACGATCCGGGGCGCACAGAGCCGGCGCAGCCGCGAGATCGCCACCTCGAGGACCGACCCACGCCGGTCGGCGTCTAGCAGGTGGACCTCGTCGATGACGCAGACGTCGACGTCGGTGACGAAGTCGTACCGACGGGAGTCGTGTTTGCGCGTCGCCGAGTCGAGTTTCTCGGGCGTCATCACGAGGATGTCCGCCCGGCGGGCGCGACGGGGGTTCAGGTCGCGTTCGCCCGTGACGACGTAGACCGAGTAGCCGAGCTCCTCGAAGCGGTCCCAGTCGTCTTCTTTCTCGTTGGTCAGTGCGCGAAGCGGCGCGATAAACAGCGCCGTCCCGTCGTCGGACAGCGCCTTACAGATCGCGAGTTCCGCGAGCGCGGTCTTTCCCGACGCGGTCGGGGCGCTCGCGACGACGTTCGCCTCGTTCTCGAGCAGCGCGGGCAGGGCCTCGCGTTGCATTCGGTTGAACGCCTCGAAGGCGAACGCGTCGGCAAAGTCGGGCAGAACCTCGGCGACCTCCATCACGCGGATACGGGCAGCGGGTCATGAAAGGCGTTTCCTTCGAGGGCCGGAGCCGTCCCCGGACGCGGGTCACCGAGACTGCACGACGGCGGCGATGACCGCCCCGGAGGTGGCGAAGACGAGCGGGAACAGGAGTCCGCCCAGCAGGATCGCGGGGAGCAGTTCCGGAGCCATCGATCCCGACGCCTGAATGCCGAAGAACTCGGCCTGGGTGCTCGTCTCGCTGACGACGGCGCCGACGGCCAGGACGACGACGTAGCCGAGCGTGACCGGCGCGCCGACGACGACCGCCTCGCCGAGGTCGCGGACGCCGAACTGGTACGCGAGCAGGGCGCCGACGCCCAGTAACACGACCGGCGGGACGGCATAGAGCAGCGTCACCCGGGCGGTGTCGGACTGGGCGATGAAGTCGACGGTCGTCGTCCCGCCGAAGCCCGCGACGTCCCCGGTGGCCTCGATCTCGACGAGGTGGGCGTTGTAGAAGTACCACGCGACCCCTTTCCACTCCGCGACGTCGCCCTCGAGGCCCGACCGAACCTCACTCGCCACGACGAGGAACGTGAGGAGGTAGCCCAGAAGCGCCGCCACGACGCCGAGTCCCGCACTCGCCGCGACGCTCGAGGCTCGCGATACCGACCCCTCGGTGGACGTGGGCCGCTGGTGTGACATCGTAGCCACAGTGGCGGCCCCCGACGTATGTGCTTTGTGTTTTCACGACCGACTCTCACGAAAGTATCTCGATCAGACGGGCGACTCGGTCGTCGAGACTGCCTCGAGCTGGTCGCTCAGAACGCTCGAGGCGCGTTCGGGCCGGGGGACGCGCTCGAAGGTGAGTTCGGGGTCGCCCGACCCCGCGGTGTAGACGGTCAGGTCGCCGTAGCCCAGCGCACGCCCGAACATCGTCTGACTGAGGCTGGTGTTCTGGACGCGCTCGAGTCGAAACTGGGTGACGTCTCTCGAGACGACGCCGCGTTTCTTGTACAGTTCGCTCGAGGTGATCACGTAGCGGGTGTTCGTCCAGAAGAGATAGCGGACGCCGGCGAACGCGATACAGCCGACCAGGACGAGCGCCCCCAGGACCGACAGTATCGGCTCGCCGTCGGATAGCCCCCAGGCGAGGACGCCGAGGGCGACGACAGCGAACACCACCGCGACGGGGACGCCGACGCCGAGTTCGATCGGGTGGGGCCGACTCTCCCAGACGAGTTCCTCGTCGTCGCTGATGTGGAACCAGTCCGGGGTCGTGCTGAACGCCATCGATCGCCGTTATTCCGGTCGTCGTGGTAAAGCTACCGGGGGTACGGTCGGGTTACCGTCGGCGGTGATCCCGGAGCCCCGACGATGGGTCGCTCGAGCCCGTGTGGGTGTACAGAAGATACAGCAACAACGCGGCGATGAGCAAGTCGAACCCGTGTTCGATGACGTGGTGTGCGACCATCGGAACGAATCCGAAGACGGTACCGAGACCCACGAGGGACCGAGCCACGAGCAGTCCCAACGCGACGGCGATGATCCCGTGTCTGAGCGTTCGCCGGCGATGGTAGCCGACGACACTGGCGAGAAAGAGAATCGTCGTTCCGAACGCGGCGAGCAGGATAATCCCGATCAGCACCGGCGCCATTGTCGGCGAGAGCCAGCCGTCGACGGCAAGCCAGCCCGGAACTGCCGCCGACTCCTCGAGGTAGTCGGCGTGCGAACAGGCGTCGAGCGCTCGAGTCGTCATCGGTGTCGTCATCGGTCGTAGCTACCCGACGCTAGAGACGGTCGTTCTCGTGGCTCCATCGCCGAGTCTGCCACGCGGACGTCGGTGCTGGCGGGGTGCCATACGGTATGGGTTCGTGTGAGCCAGTATACGCGGTTTGGTAGTGTTCTCGAAATCGAACACGACGGGGGCGGGCGACGACGCTCGAGCCCGCCCGGTGTTCGGGAGCGGGATGGCGACGCTTTTTGCCCTTGCGCGCCTACAACTTCACGTATGAGCAGCGTACGCAAGCCCGACTGGTTGAAGTCCCGACCGCCATCGGGCCGTGAGTTCGCCGGCATCCGCGAGACGCTGCGCGAACACGATCTACACACCGTCTGCGAGGAGGCGAACTGTCCGAACCTGGGTGAGTGCTGGTCGGGCGGGGCCGGAACGGGACGTGGGGACGGCGGCACGGCGACGTTCATGTTGATGGGCCACCGGTGCTCTCGAGGCTGTAACTTCTGTGACGTCGAAACTGGAGGGATGGAGCCGCTCGATCCCGACGAGCCCGCGAACGTCGCCGAGGCGGTCGCCGAGATCGGGCTGGACTACGTCGTCCTCACGAGCGTCGATCGCGACGATTTACCCGACCAGGGGGCGGGCCACTTCGCCGAGACCATCCGCGAGATCAAAGCGCGCCACCCCGGAATCGTCGTCGAGGTCCTCATTCCCGACTTCCAGGGCGAGGAGCATCTCGTGCGAAAGATCATCGACGCCGACCCGGACGTCATCGCCCACAACGTCGAGACCGTCGAGCGGCTGCAGTTCCCCGTCCGAGACCGTCGAGCCGGCTACGAACAGTCCCTGTCGGTCCTAGAGCAGGTCGACCGCGAATCGGACACCTACACCAAGACCTCGATCATGCTCGGCCACGGCGAGTACGACCACGAGGTCTACCAGACCCTGGCGGACTGTCGCGAACGCGGCGTCGACATCGTCACCCTCGGCCAGTACCTCCAGCCCTCGCGCAGTCACCTCGAGGTCAAACGCTACGATCACCCCGACAAGTACGAGACCTGGCGCCGCGTCGCCGAAGCGGAGTTAGGCTTTCTCTACTGTGCCAGCGGGCCGATGGTCCGTTCGTCGTACAAAGCCGGCGAACTGTTCGTCGACGCCGTGTTGCGAGAGGGCAAAAGCGTCGCGGAGGCCCGAACCGCCGCTCGAGCCGCGTCGAACTGACCGCCGTCGGTTCGCCGACCCGCTCGAGGGGTGCCCCGGGCCGCTCGAGTCGTCGTAGCTTCCACGCACTCGTGTCCATAATTGTCCACCGATGATCTGGATCTCTGTCCTCCTGTGGCAAGAATCTCATCGTTAGCAAACTATATGGGGAAAATCCTTTACCCTGAGCGATATATCATACTGGTATGTGCAGGTGGTTCTACCCGTGAGTACGATACAGCGCGACCCCCGTGACCGCGTGCAGATACTCGACGAGGCCGGTCGGGTCGTGGAGGGTGCTTCAGTCCCCGACCTCTCCGAGGACCAGTTCATCGACATCTACGCACAGATGCGGCTGGCGCGTCACTTCGACGAGCGGGCGGTGAGCCTCCAGCGCCAGGGGCGGATGGGGACGTACCCCCCGCTGTCGGGGCAGGAGGCCTCACAGATCGGGAGTGCGCACGCGATGGGCGAGGACGACTGGGTGTTCCCGAGCTACCGCGAACACGCCGTCGGTCTGGTCCGCGGGGTGAGCTTAGAACGGACGCTGCTGTACTGGATGGGCCACGAGCGAGGGAACGCCATCCCCGAGGACGTCAACATGTTCTCGGTCGCAGTGCCGATCGCGACGCAGATTCCCCACGCCATGGGTGCCGCGTGGGCCTCGAAGCTCAAGGGCGAGAACAGGGCCTTCGTCTGTTACTTCGGGGACGGTGCGACCTCCGAGGGTGACTTCCACGAGGGACTCAACTTCGCGGGCGTCTTCGACACCCCGAACGTCTTCTTCTGTAACAACAACCAGTGGGCGATCTCGGTGCCCCGCGAGCGCCAGACGGCGAGTGCGACGCTCGCCCAGAAGGCGACCGCCTACGGGTTCGAGGGCGTCCAGGTCGACGGGATGGATCCCCTGGCGGTGTACACGGTCACCCGCGAGGCGATCGAGAAGGCGAAGAACCCGGACGCCGTCGAGGACGACTCGCCAGGCCGGGCGACGCGACCGACGCTCATCGAGGCGGTCCAGTACCGTTTCGGGGCACACACGACTGCAGATGACCCGTCGGTCTACCGGGACGACGACGAGGTCGAACGCTGGAAGCAAAAAGACCCCATCCCGAGACTCGAGACGTACCTGCGCTCACAGGGGATACTCGACGACGAGCGCGTCGACGCGATCGAAGCCCAGGTTCAGGAAGCGGTCGCCGACGCGATCGACGCCGCCGAATCCTACGAGCGTCCCGATCCCGAGGAGATCTTCGCACACGTCTACGAGGGGATGCCCAAACGGTTACAACGGCAACTCGAGTACTTCGAATCGATTCGCGAGCGACACGGCGACGACGAACTCCTGGAGGGCTAAGCTATGGCTGTAGACTCCCCAACACAGACGGACGGCGAGACGGAGAACCTCACGCTGGTACAGGCGGTCCGAGACGGCCTGTACTCGGAGATGCAACGCGACGAGGACGTGATCGTCCTCGGCGAGGACGTCGGGAAAAACGGCGGCGTCTTCCGCGCGACCGAGGGCCTGTACGACGAGTTCGGCGAGAACCGGGTGATCGACACCCCGCTCGCCGAGTCCGGCATCGTCGGCACGGCCGTCGGGATGGCCGCCTACGGGATGCGTCCCGTCCCCGAGATCCAGTTTCTGGGCTTCATCTACCCCGCGTTCGACCAGATCGTTTCACACGCTGCACGCCTGCGAACGCGCTCGCGCGGGCGATTCACGTGTCCGATGGTCATCCGTGCCCCCTACGGCGGCGGCATCCGCGCGCCCGAACACCACTCCGAGTCGACGGAAGCGATGTTCGTCCACCAGCCCGGACTCAAGGTCGTCGTCCCGTCGACGCCCCACGACACGAAAGGGCTGCTCGCCAGCGCGATCCGGAGTCCCGATCCGGTGGTCTTCCTCGAGCCCAAACTCATCTACCGGGCGTTCCGCGAGGCGGTCCCGAGCGAGCCCTACGAGGTGCCGATCGGCGAGGCCGCCGTCCGCCGCGAGGGCGCCGACATCTCCGTGTTCACCTGGGGAGCGATGACCCGGCCGACGCTCGAGGCCGCCGACACCCTCGAGGGCGAGATCGACGTCGAGGTGGTCGACCTGCGAACCCTCTCGCCGCTCGACGAGGACGCGATCGTCGATTCGTTCAAAAAGACCGGCCGCGCCGCGGTCGTCCACGAGGCCCCGAAGACGGGCGGGCTGGCCGGCGAGATAATCGCGACGATCCAGGAGCAGGCGCTGCTCTATCAGGAGGCACCGGTCGAGCGCATCACCGGCTTCGATACGCCGTTCCCGCTGTACGCGCTCGAGGACTACTACCTGCCCGAGGCCGCCCGGATCGAAGACGGCATTCGGGACGCGATGGAGTTCTGACATGGTCCGTGAGTTCACACTCCCGGACGTCGGCGAAGGCGTCGCCGAAGGCGAACTGGTCTCCTGGCTGGTCGAGGAGGGCGACGAGGTGAGCGAGGACCAGCCGGTCGCGGAGGTCGAGACCGACAAGGCCCTCGTCGAGGTCCCCTCGCCGGTCAACGGCACCGTCGCGGAACTCCACTGGGAGGAAGGCGACGTGGTCCCCGTCGGCGACCTCTTCGTCACCTACGCGGTCGACGGCGACGACGAAAGCGAGGGGGCAGCCGATCTCGAGGGCGAGCCGGACGAGGCCGTCGGTGCCGAAGCCCCCGACGAGGGCGTCGCGGGCGACCCCGGCGCCGAAACCGCCGAGATAGAGACGCCGCAGGACCGCGTCTTCGCGCCCCCTCGCGTCCGCCGGCTGGCCCGCGAGGAGGGTGTCGATCTCGCCGCCCTCGAGGGGAGCGGTCCCGGCGGTCGACTCACCGCGGCGGACGTTCGGGCGGCCGCCAGTGGTGGGCACGCGCCCGAACCAGCCCAAGCCGAAGCGTCCCCATCGGCCGAGACGACCGCCGAACCGACGGATGCGACTGCAGAGGCGACCGAGGACGTCTCGAGCGCCGGCGACCCCGAACCGTCCAGCACACCACCGACCGACCTCGAGTCGGCGGCTCGAGAACGAACGCTCGCCGCACCCGCGACCCGTCGGCTCGCCGAGGCGGAGGGCGTCGACATCGACGCCGTGCCCGCAGTCGAGGAACGCGACGGCGAGGCGTTCGTCACGGCCGAGGCGGTCGAGCAGTACGCCGAGGTACAGCAACAGGCACAGCAGGCAGATCGTGAGGCGGTCGCGGCGGG
>LKMK01000154.1 GCA_001563805.1 Natrialbaceae archaeon B1-Br10_E2g2 | reverse complement strand
GGTCTCTTCGACGGTCGTAAACGGCAGGTCTGCACCGGTCAACGACTCACCGTCCTCGCCGACGAGGTTCCAGCGGTCGTCGTCGTGGACGTACGTCCGGAGTTCCTCGAGCGACCGGCCGAACAGGTCCTCGGCCTGGTCGTTTGCGTAGACGTTCATCCCGTCGGCGTCGATCAGCGTGATGCCGACCGGACTGGTCTCGAGGATCCGGTCTTTCAGGGCGCGTTCGGCCTCGAGTTCTCTCCTGAGTCGGGTTCGCTCGGTGACGTCGCGGATAACGCCGATCCGTTTCGCCCGACCGCCGTCGGTCGGGACGAGTGTAAAGCGGTTTTCGACCGTTCGACGTCTTCCGGAGCCCTCGAGGATCGTCTCTTCGAACACCGGACTCGTCGACCCGACCGTCGAGTCCACCTGTTCGGCTTCGATCGACGCGAACTCCTCGCCGCAGACGACGGATGCGTGGCTCCCCAGGAGCCGGTCGCGGGAGAACTCCGTCAGCTCTACGAAGGCGTCGTTTACCAGTTCGAACCGACGATCCTCGTCGAGGACGTAGATGGCGTCCTGGGCCGTCTCGACGACAGTTTCGTACCGCTCGAGTTCCCGTTTCCGGGCCACCCGCTCGGTAATGTCTTCGATCGCGAACACGACGGCGTCGACGGCCCCTGTCTCGTCGAATAGCGGCGCGCCGTTGACCGAGATCCAGACGCGCTCGCCGTCGGGCCGCAAGACGCCGCTTCGCTGGTCGAACAGCGGCGCGCCCGTCTCGAGAATTCGTGGAAACGGCAGCGACTCGCGCTCGAGGGGGGCTCCGTCGAGGTCGACCTCGTCCCACTCGGGATCGTCGAAGCTGAGTTCGTCGATCCGGTCGCGCGAGCGACCGAAGAGGTCTTCGGCTCGACCGTTGGCGAATCGCAACGTTCCGTCGCGGTCGACGATGGTGATTCCGATCGGGCTCGTGTCGACGATCGTCTCCGTGAGCGAAGTCTCGGCGTCGTGACGGCGATTCGCGCGGTCGCGTTCGATGGCCAACGTGAGGCTGTTCGCCACGTTCTGGACGAACGCGACCGTCTCCGCGTCGAACGACCGTCTCGCGCTCGCGTGGGTGGCGAGGACACCCCAGGGGTCGGCTGGCGGTCCGACGGGGACCGCGATTCCGCTCGCGACGTGCCGCTCGAGAAACGCCGGTCCGTCGATCCGATCGTCGGCGCCGAGATCGGCCACGACGACGGGTTCCGCCCGCTCGAGAGCGACACCGGCTAGGGTGTCGGGATCGGCGGGCGCATTCGTCCCGACGCGACACTCATCACAGCCGTCGCCGCCCCGTAGCCGGAATCCCTCGTCGGCCGGGCGTGCCTCGAGGAGCGTACACGAATCCGTCTCGAGCGACGCCGCCACGGCAGCCGTTGCGTCACGAACGAGCGACTCGAGGTCGTCGCACTCGAGGGCTCGCGTCCCGAGGTTCGCGACGACTCGTTGCCGGCCCGGCTGTCCCGCCCGGTCGCCGTCGGCCCCGCAGCGCGTGGAGGTCATCGTAACCCTCTAGTCGCCAGAAGCGGCTAAAGGGTTTCTGCGACCGGGCCCACGTTCCACCCCGAACGTTTTGCCAGTGTCCGTGGGAGTCACCCGTATGAGCAGCACAGACCCACGAGGGTTACAGACGTTTCCCGCGGAACTCGAGTCGCGCTCGGCCTGGCTCGAGCCGTTCGACTGGTATCGCGAGATGCGTGCGAACGCACCGGTCCGGTACGACCCGACGCGACGAACGTGGGACGTCTTCCGCTACGACGACGTCAAGCGAGTGCTCGACGACGACGAGACCTTCTCGGTCGATCCGCGCGAAGCCGACGACTACGTCGAGCCGGAGCGACCGGAGGAGACGCTCATCTTCGAGACGATGCTCTTTACCGATCCGCCGCGACACGACGACCTGCGCGGCGTCGTCGACGACGCGTTCGAACCACGAGCGTTGGGCGACCTCGAGCCTCGCGTTCGCGACCTCGCCGGCGACCTCCTCGAGCGTGCGGACGCCCTCGGCGGCTCTGCGGGCGAGGTAGACGTCGTCGACGCATTCGCCTACCCGCTGCCGGTGATCGTCATCGCCGAACTGCTCGGGGTCCCGCCGAGCGATCGGGACCGGTTCAAAACCTGGTCGGACACGCTCGTCGAGGCCACGAGGTCAGACGACGGGGACGAGACGGCCGAGTACCTCGAGCGCCAGCAACAGGCCCAGATGGAGATGGCGACGTACTTCCTCCAGGCCCTCGAGGACCGCCGCGAGTCACCCAGGGACGACCTGCTGACCCGGATCGCCACCGGCGAACTCGAGGACGGCAGCCGACTCACCCAGGAGGAAGCCCTCGGGACGTGCATCCTGTTGCTCATCGCGGGCAACATCACGACGACGAACCTCATCACGAACGCCATCCGGTGTTTCGTCGACGACGCCGACGGCGACATCCTCCAGGAGCTCAGAGACGACGAGCGGGCGTTACGGACGGCCCTCGAAGAGGCCCTACGTTACCGCTCGCCGGTGCAGGCGATGGGACGCGTCGCCACCGAGGACGTCACGGTTGGCGGCGAGGAGATCGAATCCGGCGACCGCGTGATCGCCTGGCTCGGGTCGGCGAACCGCGACGAACGACAGTTCGAGGACGCCGACACGTTCGTCCCCGACCGGACGCCCAACCAGCACCTCGGGTTCGGCCACGGGACCCACTACTGTCTGGGTGCGCCGCTCGCTCGCCTCGAGGCGAGCGTGGCGTTCGAGGAACTGCTGGCCCGAACGTCGTCGATCGAGCTCGTCGACGTCGACCTCGAGCCGACGCGGAGTTCGTTCGTCTACGGCGTCGAGTCGCTGCCGATCCGCTACGAACGCTGATCGTCGTCGCCGACGTCGCCCATGCGGTTCGCGTAATCCCAGCCGTAGACGACGGCCGGCTCGAGCGTCAGCGTCACCTCCTCGCGGTCCGGGTCCAGCAACGTCTGCGCCAGCTGTGAGTCCGTCCCGCCGAGATAGCGCTCGAGCAGGTCCCGAAGCGTCTCCTTCTCGGGATCGGGCTCGATCGAGGCCGTCCCGCGGCCCCTGACGCCCGCGTACGGCGGCCGGTTCGTCGACACCTCGAACGCCACGCCCGGATCGGACTCGAGAAACGAGACGACGTCCGCGCTCGCCGCGGTCGCACACTGGAGCCGCCAGTCGTCGGCCGTCGCTTCGTCGGCCGTAACGACGCGAAACCACAGCGAACACATCCAGAGGTTGTCCTGTGGCGTTCGACACGCGAGCCGGAGCGGGACCGCCGTCTCCTCGAGGAACGCCGCCAGTTCGGCCGAGGTGAGTTGTCCTCGCACGTGCATACCCGGTCTGGGAGCGCCACCCGTAAAATACCAGCACCGCACTGGCCCGCGTGGGACGCCTACCCGCGACCCGATTCGACGAGTTCGGTCACGGCGTAGAGGTCCGCCACCTCGTACGTCGGGTCGACGGAGAGCGTCGCGTCACGGCAGTGTGCCCGGCGGACGAACGCGACGTCCATTCCTGCACGAGTGGCGGCGACGACGTCGCTCTCGCTATCGCCGACGTACAGCGTCGATTCGGGCGCGACTCCGAGATCGGACAGCGCACATTCGAGGTAGTGGGTGTTCGGTTTCTTCAGCCGGAGGCTCTCGATCGTCATCTCGCGGCCGTAGTACGTCTCGAACAGCGACGCGAGGTCGAACCGCTCGAGGACGAACGCGATCGTGCTGTGGTGGTTGTTGCTCACGACCCCTCGCGGACCCGTGAGATCGTCGATCGCCGCCACGTCGTCGTACCGATCTCGGTCGCCCGCGGCGAACGCCTCGAGCTGGCGTCGCTCGTCGAGGCGTTCGCGCGCGTCCCAGAAGGCGGCCGGCTCGAGGTCGTAGCGCCGACAGATCGATTCGAGCTCGTCGACGGTCGTCCCGTGGACGATCTCGAGGACGGACTCGTCGTCGGGGTCACGAACGCCGACCTCGCGAAAGGCCGCGTGCGTCGCCTCGAGTTTGGCCTCGAGCGTCGGCGGTTCGACGAGCACGCCGTCGCTGTCGAACACCACCGCGTCGTATTCGGTCACACCCGGCGATACCGGTGGAGTCGGCGTGATCGTTTCGGCCGAGCGTCAGGACCGAAAGACTAGAACAGCGGCACGAGCATCCCGAACTCGTAGCTGTAGATGTGATTGAGCATGAGGTAGGTGACGATCCCGAGGACGAGACTCAACAGCCACGAGGCGGCTGCGATCCGACCGACGCGGGCGTGGGCGGTCTGGCGCAGTTCCGATGGCGTGTGCGTGAGCCCGAGGATCAACGCGTAGAGAACGACCGGCACGGCGACGATCGAGAGGAGGATGTGGATCGCCAGCATGATCAGGTAGGCGTAGTAGACCGTATCGGGGCCGACGAACAGCTTGTCGCCGCCGCCGCCGACCCGGATCAGGTAGACGACCAGGAAGAGCAGGATCGTCGCGAACGCGCCCGTCATCGCGACGCGGTGTTTGTCGATCTGTTCCGTTCGGATCCAGTACCAGCCGAGGACGATCAACACCGTCGTCGCGAGGTTGATGACCGCGATCGCGTGGGTCAAGACGTTCACCTGCGCGTTGGTGAGGTCCGGATAGATCGGAAGGTCGAGCAGGAACGTCCCGATCACCAGTCCGTAGCCGACGATCGTCAGGAAGAGCGTGACGCCGATCGGCCGTTCTCGAAGCCGTCGTCTCGCTGCCGCGGTTGCCATTATCGGCCGTTAGGAGAGGCTCCGTATTTGTCTTGCTGTTCTCCCTCCTGCTCAGATTCTCGAGTCTTCCCGTTCATCAGCCGTCCGCCGGCTCACTCTCGAGTGTCGTCCGAGGTCGCTCGACGCTCGAGGGTGACGGATCCGTCGCCGTCGACGGTGACGGCGTATCCGCAGTAAATAAAGGAGACGGTGCCACGAGCCCGTGGAGCACCGTCGACGCGGTCGGCGAAGAGGGCGTCGAGCGAGTCGGGATCGATCGATTCGTGTAACGGTTCGTACGTCGGGGGTCGCAACGCCCCTGGTAAAACGCCCTCCGCATCGGCGACGGCCTCGACGACCGCCTGGCTCGGCGTTTTCGTTGCCATCTCGTCGACCCTGTCGCCATCCGCCATCGTTTCACCCCACTTTCGAATCCGATCGAATAAAGCTGTCCTTCTGGATCGGTGTGTCGATGCGTGAGCCGTCGTACCCGTCGATATCGAACCCTCGAGCGAAAAGTCGGCGTCGGCAGGGGGATTCGACGGGTCGATCCCTCGAGTCCAACGAACTCCAACGAGTGCAAAGCTCACCCGGCGACGGCTCGGCACCACCCGTCGGGTGAAGCGGTCGGCCACTGCGACGCTGTCGACGTCGGCGACGCGCACGCCGGCTCAGGGACGAACTCGAGCGAAACGGGGCTCAATCGATCCGAATAGCGGGCTTCCCCGGCCGGGCTTTCGCCGCCAGCTCGTCGCCGTCCCCTGCCCGTCGGACCGCGACGTCGGCGTCGAACTCGTCGACGAGCAGCCAACTCGTCCGCTCGAGGATCGCGCGTTCGTCGTCTGCGGGGAGGAACTGGTCCAGTCCGCTGCGGGTGGTTCGCTCGACCAGGTCGCCAACGAACGTCCCCAGCGTCTCGCGGTTGGGGGCATCGACGCCAGTTGTCCGTGCACGCTCTACGATCGCATCGCCCTCGATCGGCTCGCCGTCGGCACGCTCGGCGGCCAGTTCGGCGACCCGGTACTTCCACTCGGGGGCGACGACCAGCTCGATCCGCTCCGGTTCGTCGATGGCGGCGACGTCGACGATGTCGCGGACGTCCTCGAGCGTCGTCTCGACGAACCGTCGTTCCGTCGCGTGTTCGGCGACGTCAGCCTCGGTTTCCGGCCAGTCGGCCTCGACGACCAGGCCGTCACCCCGAAGTTTGTTCCAGAGCTCTTCGGCGAGGTGCGGCGCCATCGGCGCGATCAACGCGGCGAGCGTCAGCAGGCCGCGGCGATAGATCTCGCCGTGTGGACGGTCGTACGCGCGGTAGCGTCGCAGGAGTCGTGCCAGTTCCTGGATCTCCGTGGCCGCCCGGTGGAAGCGGAATCGCTCGTACTCGTCGGTGACGGCAGCGATCGTCCGGTCGATCTCGCGGGCGACGAACTCGTCGTGGGTTTCGGACTCGACGCGGGTGTGTCCCTCGTCGACGAACTCGGTCGCCATCCGGTACAGCGTCTGCTGGAGGTCGTAGGCGCCGCGGACGTTGTTCGCCGTCCACTCGAAGTCCTGCTCGGGGTGGGCCGCCGAGAGGACGAACAGCCGGGTCGTCTCCGCGCCGTACTCGAGCGGCGCGACCACGTTCCCCTTCGAGGTCGACATCTTCTCGCCGTCGTACAGCACCGTCCCCTGGCTGATGAGCCGCTGGACGGGCTCGCGGACCTCGAGCAGTCCGAGATCCGCGAGCGCCCGCATCATAAAGCGGATGTACAGCAGGTGGAGGACGGCGTGTTCCTCGCCGCCGACGTAGACGTCGATCGGCAACGCGTCGTTCGTCCGCTCGCTATCGAAAGGGGCGTCGGCTTCCTCCGGCGAGAGGAATCGCAGGAAGTACCACGAGGAGTCGACGAAGGTGTCCATCGTGTCGGTCTCGCGCTCGGCCGGGCCGCCACAGTCCGGACACTCGGTGTGACGAAACGACTCGTGTTCGGCGAGCGGGTTGCCCGTCGTGCGGACGAACTCCGGTAACTCGACGGGTAACTCCTCGTCGGGGACGAGCACGTGCCCGCAGTCGTCACAGTGGACGACCGGGATCGGCGTCCCCCAGTAGCGCTGGCGGGAGATGAGCCAGTCTCGAAGTCGGTAGGTGACGTCCTCCTCGATCGCCGCCACGTCCGCGAGGAGTCGCTCACGAGCCGTCTCGCTTTCGAGGCCGTCGTACTCGCCGCTTGCTTCGAGGATTCCCTCGCCGGTGTAGGGTCCGTCCTCGAGGTCGACGTCGATGGTCGCGTCTTTCGGGGCGATCACGCTCTCGACCGGCAGGCCGTGCTCGCGAGCGAACGCGTGGTCGCGCTCGTTGTGCGCCGGAACGCCCATCACGGCCCCCGTGCCGACGTCCTCGAGGACGTAGCCGGCGACGTACACCGGCAGTTCCTCGCCCGTCAGGGGGTGGACCGCCGTCGCGTCGGTCGTGACGCCCGAGAAGCCGACCTCGCCCGGCGGCAACTCCCGGACGGATTCGACGTACTCCCGGACGTCGGGATCCGTCTCGGCCAGTTCTCGAGCGAGGTCGTGGCCGGGCGAGAGGGCGAGGTACGTCGCCCCGTAGATCGTCTCCGGCCGGGTGCTGAAGACGTCGACCGTCCCGTCGGCGACGTCTGACTCTCCCGGGTCGCTGCCTCGCGGGTCGGTTCCCTCCCCGCTCGGCTTCGCCGAGCCGCGTGGCGGCTCGCTCACCTCGAACGCGATTCTGGTCCCCTCCTGACGGCCGATCCAGTTTCGCTGGATCTCGCGGACGCCTTCGGGCCACTCCTCGAGCTCCTCGAGGCCCTCGTGGAGCTCCTCGGCGTAGTCGGTGATCGTGAAAAACCACTGATCGAGTTCGCGACGGCCGACCGGCGTCTCACACCGCCAGCAGACGCGTTCGGTCTCGTGGCTCGCGGTGTCTCCGTTCGGTCCGTCCGAGGGCCCGCTGCGTTCGGCTTCACGGCTCGCGGTTTCACCGCTCGCTCCATCTGAGGCCTCACTACGTTCGGCCTCACGTTCCTCCACCTGGGCTTCTGCCAGCACCGTCTCACAGTCCGGACACCAGTTGACCGCCGCCGCTTCGTACTC
>LKMK01000153.1 GCA_001563805.1 Natrialbaceae archaeon B1-Br10_E2g2 | reverse complement strand
TCGTCGATCGCGTCGTGGTCGGCGAGTGCGGTTTCGACCGCGTCGACGTCCACGAGCGTGCTGTAGGAGTCAAACGTCACCGTCGTGACGAGGTCGGAATCGAACGCCATACCGCGTGTACGACGGCGAGGGTCAAGAAACGGGTCGCCGGGAATCGACAGCGGTGCGACCGAAGTCGCTTTGTGGCTCACCCCCGCCGTATCAGGCATGGAACCGTCGAACTACGGGACGTACCTCGTCACCCAGGAGTCGCTCTCGCCGGGGCGATCGACGCTCGAGGTCGTCGAGGCGGCGATCGACGGCGGCGTCGACGTCGTCCAGTTGCGCGAGAAAGGGGCAGATACGCGCTGGCGGTACGAGCTCGGGCTCGAGGTACGCGAGGTGACCGCGGAGGCCGGCGTCGATCTGATCGTCAACGACCGGGTGGACGTCGCCGAGGCCATCGATGCCGACGGCGTCCACGTGGGCCAGTCGGATCTGCCGGTGTCGGTCGCTCGCGAACTCCTCGGCCCCGAGGCGGTCGTCGGCTGTTCAGCGTCGACGGTCGCCGAGGCCGAAGCCGCCGAGGCCGACGGCGCGGACTACCTCGGCGTCGGGAGCGTCTACGGGACGACCTCGAAGGAGGTCCCCGAGCCCGAAGACGACGTCGGCCCCGAGCGCGTCGCGGCGATCGCCGACGCCGTCTCGATCCCCATCGTCGGCATCGGCGGCGTGACGGCCGAGAACGCGGGACCGGTCGTCGAGGCGGGGGCAGCCGGCGTCGCCGTCATCTCCGAGATCACAGCCGCCGACGATCCGGCGGCGGCGACAGACGCACTCGCGTCGACCGTCGAAAGGACGAAACGCCAGGCCGCCGAACGGGACTGACGATGACAGCCCCATCGACAGCCGACGTGACCGGTGGCGACCTCGCGGCCTCGCTCGAGCGACTCGCCGACGCACAGCCGCTCGTTCAGTCGCTGACCAACACCGTGACGATCAACGATGTCGCGAACCTCGTGCTCCACTGGAACGCCCTGCCGGTGATGGCCGACACGCCGGGCGACGCCGGTGAGATGGCCGAGCTCGCGAGTGCGCTCTTGCTCAACATCGGGCAGGTCCCCGAGCGGCGCGTCGAGGCGATGCTCGAGGCCGCCGAGACGGCGAACGGTCGGGGGATTCCGGTGGTGCTCGATCCCGTCGGCGTGGGCTCGACGCCGACGCGCGAGGCCGTCGCCGAACGGCTGCTCTCCGAGGCCGAGTTCGCCGTCATCAAGGGCAACTACGGCGAGGTAAGCGCGCTCGCGGGCGTCGAAGCCGAAGTCAAAGGCGTCGAGTCCGTCGGCGAGTACGACGAGATCGAAGACGCCGCCCACGAACTCGCCGTCTCCACCGGCGCGACCGTCGTCGCCTCCGGCGTCGAAGACGTCGTCGCGGACGCCGACGGCGCCGTCCGGATTTCGGCCGGCCACGACATGCTCGGCGCCGTCGTCGGTACCGGCTGCATGCTCGGCGGGACGATCGCCGCCTTCTGTGGGGCGCTCGAGGACGATCACGCCGCTGCCGTCCACGCCACGCTGGCGTTCGGGCTCGCCGGTGAGCGTGCGGCCGACCTCGAGTACGAGGGGCCGGGCAGCTACCGGACGACCTTCCGGGACGCCGTCGCCGGGTTCACGCCCGACGTGGCGTCGGGCCTCGACCTCGACGCTCGAGTCGAGCCACTCGAGTGAACGGGGCGGAGGCAGTAGCCGACAGGAACCGAACGGGCCCTCGAGATCGACGGCCGGACCGCTTGACGTCAGTTCCGGCGCGACACGAGCACCTGCGGTCGGGCCGGAACCGTACAACAGTCCGTCTCAGAGCCAGTCGTCGGCCGGGTCGTCGTCGGTCGCCTCGAGGTAGGCGTCGACCGCCTGCGCGAGGTGTTCGACCGCCTCCTCGGGGTCTTGTCCCTGACTCGAGACGCCCGTCTCGAGGTCGTCGGCGATGTGGAGGCCGTGGTCGTTGACTCGCAGTCGAACGTCGGCGTCGGCGAGCGCCTCGTAGTCGGTGGGGTCGACGCCGGCTTCCTCGAGGTCGAGGACGTCGTCGGAGCTCATGGCCGGAGGTTGTCGGCGACGGCAGAAATACGCACCGACGCATGCCGGTGGCGATGGCGACAGTCGGAGAAACTCAGCGTTCGATAATCGTGAGTTCGTCGCCGTCGATCTCGACGCGGTAGTCGCCGACCCGAAAGGAGACCGCGAGCCCGACGGTTTCGGTGACCAGCACGTCGAGCGCCTCGGGGTCGACGTGCTCGGTCAGTCGCCCGACACGCGTCGTCGACAGCTCGAGCGGATCGACGCCCTCGAGGTCGGCGAGGGCCCGGACGACGGCGACGCTCGGGAGTTCGGCGTCCCAGTCACAGCGACGCGTGAACCGGTTGCTCCCGTCTCTCCCACCCATACCGGACGGTATCGACGCCGGTCGCATCTTCGTTGTGGTCCGAGCGTCGAAACACGCCTTCGACGGCGAACGGCGCCGAGTGGTCGGGCCGACCGTCGAGTCGACGGCGGTATGCGCCCACAGTTCGGTCGCCGCTGGGAGCCGGCCGTCGGTCGGGTGATCGACCTGTCGGCCGTAGAAAAAGCCTTTAACGCCGTCGCCCCGTACACCGAGCAAATGGTACTCGACGATCTCGGGAGTTCTCTGCGGGGCACCCTCGACAAACTCCGCGGGAAGTCACGAATCAGCGAGGAGGACGTCGAGGAGATCGTCAAGGAGATCCAGCGGTCGCTGCTCTCTGCCGACGTCGACGTCTCGCTCGTGATGGAGCTGTCGGACAGCATCAAAGAACGCGCACTCGAGGAGGAGCCGCCAGCCGGCACGCCGGCACGCGATTTCGTCCTGCGGATCGTCTACGAGGAGCTCGTGGGGCTCATCGGGGAGTCGACGGAGCTCCCGCTCGAGGAACAGACCATCCTGCTCGCCGGGCTGCAGGGGTCGGGGAAGACGACCTCCGCCGCGAAGATGGCCTGGTGGTTCTCGACGAAGGGGCTGCGCCCTGCCGTGATCCAGACCGACACGTTCCGGCCCGGCGCCTACGACCAGGCCAAGCAGATGTGTTCGCGGGCGGAAGTCGACTTCTACGGCAACCCCGACGCCGACGATCCCGTCGAGATCGCCCGGACGGGCCTCGAGGAGACGAGCGAGGCAGACGTCCACATCGTGGACACGGCGGGTCGCCACGCGCTCGAGGACGACCTCATCGACGAAATCGAACAGATCGAGGGCGTCGTCGAGCCCGACACCTCCCTGCTGGTGCTCGACGCGGCGATCGGCCAGGGGGCCAAAGAGCAGGCCCAGCAGTTCGACGAGTCGATCGGCATCGACGGCGTCGTCATCACGAAACTCGACGGGACGGCGAAAGGTGGCGGTGCGCTGACCGCAGTCGATCAGACGGACTCGTCGATCGCCTTCCTCGGGACCGGCGAGGAGGTCCAGGACGTCGAGCGGTTCGAGCCCAACGGCTTCATCTCCCGGCTGCTCGGGATGGGCGACCTCGGCCAGCTCGCCGAACGCGTCGAGCGTGCGATGGAGCAGACGGAGATCGAAGAGGACGACTGGGACCCCGAGGACATGTTGCAGGGTAATTTCACCCTCAACGACATGCAAAAACAGATGGAGGCGATGAACAACATGGGGCCGCTCGATCAGGTGCTGGACATGATCCCCGGTTTCGGCGGCGGCATCAAAGACCAGCTGCCCGACGACGCGATGGACGTCACCCAGGACCGGATGCGCCGCTTTACGGTCATCATGGACTCGATGACCGACGCCGAGAAGGAGTACCCCAAGGCCGTCGGCGCGAGCCAGGTCGAACGCATCGCGCGGGGGTCGGGGACCAGCGAGGACGACGTCCGCGAACTGCTCCAGCAGTACAAGATGATGGAACGGACCATCAAGCAGTTCCAGAACATGGGCTCCGAACAGGAGATGCAGCGGATGATGAAACAGATGGAACAGCAAGGCGGCGGTGGCGGCATGGGCGGTATGGGGCCGTTCTGAGCCGCTCGGGGTCCCGAGACGGATCGCACTCTCGAGTCGGTCTTTCCGCGTGAGCGACCGCGAACTCACTCCTCGGCCGCCGGCGGCAGGTCGTCGATCAGGACGACCGCGTCGCCCTCGAGGACGAGCGTCCCGTCGCCGTCCGTGACGGTCGTGTCGATCCGGTATCGTGAGCCGCCGAGGGCCTCGGTGATCTCGCAGGTCGCGGTCACCCGGTCGCCGACCGCCACCGGCGCGAGGAAACTGCTCTCCTGGGAGAGGTAGATCGTCAGGCCGGGGAGCCGTGCGAGCGCCGCGCTGACGACGCCGTTCGCGAGGACGCCGTGGACGATTCGCTCGCCGAACCGGGTGCCCGCGGCGTAGGAATCCTCCAGGTGGACGCGGTTCGTATCGCCCGACGCGTCGGCGAACGCCTCGACGTCGTCGCTCGAGAGCGTCTTCGTAAAGCGGGCTTCGTCGCCGACCGAGACGGTCGTCTCGTCCTCCCCACGGTACTCGAACGTCCAGTCGTCGCGTTCGTACGCGGTGTCGGTTCGGACCTGTCGCTGTGGGTGGCTGGTCTCGTGGCGCGAGCGGCGATGAACGAGGTGTGGAACGTAGTAGCTGAGCTCCGTCGTCGTGAGAATCCCCACGAGGTCGTCGGACTCGCCCGCCGGTTCCGCGACGACCGGCAGGTGTTCGATCCCGTCGTCACGCAGCGCCGAGACGGCCTCGACGATCGACGCGTCGGGGGCGACCGTCTCGAGCGGCGTCGACATCACCGCCTCGAGTTCGTGTCGGCCGAGGTCGGCGCGCTGACAGAGCTGTGTCGCGAAGTCGCCCTCCGTGACGATGCCGACCGGCGCGTTGCCGTCGGTGACGACGACGGAGCTGACGCCCTCATCGCGCATCAGAACCGCGGCCTCGGTCGCCTTCGCAGTTCTCGGTGCAGTGACGACGTCGGTGACCATGATCTCCGCGACGGGGATCGTGTCGTGCATTGTGACTCGCGTACGCCGGCCGGGTACATCGTTCCCCACCCTTCGCGGGCAGCCCCGCGCTGGGATGGCCCGGGTCGACCACGACGGTCGCGCCGAAGACCATCAGTCCTCGATCGGCCGTCCGTCCTCCGTCGGCGGGGCGACGTGGTCGACGTACGCCTCGAGGGTCGGCTCGTCGACGCGGACGCGGACGGCGATCTCCCCGAGTTCGTCCGGTTCGCCGACCGAGAAGTTGATCCGCCCTTCGAAGGCGGCCTGTTTCTTCAGTGCAAAGGAGAACGTCTGGCCCTCGCGGTTCGCGAAGAACTCGCCGCGGGCGGTGTCGAGGATCTCCTGGCGGTGGAGCAGCTCGGAGAACTGCTCGAGCGAGTGGGCCTCGCCGCGAATCTCGCCGAAACTCTCCTCGAGGTCGGCGTTTGGGAAAATGTTCGTGATCGCGTCCGCGACCCGGCTCGTCACCTCGGTGTCGTAGACCGGCGCGGTGATCTCGACGTCGACGCGATAGACCTCGGTCATGGCTGGCGGGCCTCCGTGGGTTCGTCGTCGACAGCCGGATCGCCGCCGTCCGCCGCAGCCGCTCCCTCGCGGATGATCGCCCGGATCCGGTCGTGAAACGCCTCGAGCGAGTCGGTGTTCTCGACGACGACGTCCGCACGTGCCATCGCGTCGTCCATCCCGAACCCGCGCTCGCGTTCGTCGCGCGCCGCGAGGTCCTCGCCGCCGTCGTCGGCGCCGGCGTCCCGACCCCGGGCGTCGATCCGCTCGGCGCGCACCTCGAAGGGGGCCTCGATACTCACCAGCGTGAAGTCCTCGCCGAAGCGCTCCTCGAAGGCCTCGAGTTCGACGGCGGATCGCAGGCCGTCGACGAGCACCGCGTCGTGGTTCTCGAGGCGGTCCTCGATCATCGGGAGCGAGCGCTCGGCGATCGCCGCCGGACCGTGTTCGTCACGCAGCGCCTGTGCGACGCTCCCGTGATCTTTCGTCGGGTCGAGCCCGCGGTCGGCCGTCTCCTGGCGGACGACGTCGCCCATCGTCACCACGGGGATTCCCTCCTCGCGCGCGACGGTGGCGGCCTCGCCCTTGCCGCTGCCGGGCAGTCCCACCGTTCCGATGACGTGCATCGAGTCGAGATAGCGGAGACGGGCGCTTAAGGACTGTGCCTCGCCGCGAGGCTGGCGTTCGACTGGCACGATGTGGGTCGACTTAGCCGAGCCGGCCACCCCAGGACTTTGAGCCTCGGCGTGGACGACTCCGCTATGCGACTATCCACGAAGGTGCTTCTGATTGGCCTCCTGCTGATCGTCCTCCCGATTCCCATCCTGCCGCCGCTGGTCGGGGCCGCGATCGGAACCGTGCTGGTGGCGGTCGGGCTCTTCCTGCGCTTTATCGACCTGTGAGGGCAGGTGCCCGGCGAGACGCGACCGCTCGAGCGACGACGAAAGCCGTATCTCCGCCTCGGTGCCTCTATAGTAGCCACTGCAAGTCATTGCACACCTGATCGCCAGGCGGTTCGGCGATCAGTGTGTAACTCGTTGCAGTTGTTACTATAGTCGGGTATGACACAGCGGTCGCTGTTCGTACGCGCGCTCTGGTTCCTCCTGATCGGCTGGTGGCTGACGCCCATTCTCGTCAACATCGCGTGGGCGGTGACCGTGACGGTGATCCTCGCGCCGATCGGGATCAAGCTGGTGAACCTCGTGCCAACGGCGCTGACGCTGCAGGAGCCCCGGTCGCTCGCCGCTCCAGAATACGGGCGTGGCCAGCGTTCGCTGGTGGTTCGGGCGATCTACTTCGTGCTCGTGGGCTGGTGGCTGAGTTTCCTCTGGGCGAACCTCGCAGCCCTGTTCGCGATCACGATCGTCGGGCTCCCGGTGGCGATCTGGATGGCGAATCGGTTGCCGTTCGTGACCTCGCTGTACCGATTTCACGGCTGAACGGGCCGAGATCCGCACTGCTTATGTCGGTTCGTCGGTGATGTGTGCTCGAGGGCACGTAGCTCAGTCTGGATAGAGCGTCGGACTTCTAATCCGACGGTCGTGGGTTCGAATCCCATCGTGCCCGTGACGCCGGCGAACGATAGTGAGCCGTGCGGAACGGCTCACGTGGGATTCGACGCAGGGAGCAGCTCCGCTGCGACCGTGGTTCGAATCCCATCGGCGCTCGATTTTGTGACGATCCCACCCGCGAATAGCGCCGAGAGATCGCTGCCACGCGCACGACTCGAGCACGTCTCAGGACCTAGCGACGCGAGCGGCCGCCCGGATCGCCTCGAGCCCGCGCGGGGTCTGGACCCCGTTTTCAGATCTGAACAGGCGATCAACGCGGGGTTGTGGCGAGTAAACCCGGGGATTCGGCCGTCACGTTCAAACCGTAGAGGGTGGTGGATAACGTAGCGGGGCAGCGATCTGTCGTTGCCAAACTACCGTGTCGCTGCCTCGCGGTCAGATTCTCTCGCGGCGGACATATAACGGCAGTCGAAACTCCAGCTTGCTGGGAACTTCGCCCCGTGGCTCGCGGACGGACCACCTCGAGTCCCCGTCGAGCGGATCCACGACCCGACAGTCCTGCGGCGTGACACGTTCGAGGCTCGAGTGGAAGCCAGCGATTCCACGCGGCCTCGATGCGGTGGACCGACCAGGGAGCGGTGCTGTCGCCGACCGGGGCCGGGCGTCGACAGCTGTCGACCGCCGAGCGCAACCCCCCTGCTTCGGGTGGAACTCGGTCACACGCGCTGGGCAGCGGTGGGCCGGCGACTCGAGTCCATCGAGCAATGGGACTCGCGGTCGACGGCTGACGACACGCTCGAGGCGTGAAACAGACGATCAGTC
>LKMK01000152.1 GCA_001563805.1 Natrialbaceae archaeon B1-Br10_E2g2 | reverse complement strand
GGTTCGCCCCCGTCCCACAGCCCATCTCGACGACGGTGTCGCCGGGCTCGAGCCGACAGGCGGCCACAGCCCGCCGTCGCAGGGCGGGGATTCCCGGCGTGTATCGGGCGATCAGGTCGTAGAGGCGCGCCCACCGGCCGTAGAACTCCTGGGCGGTTTCGTCGTCCATCCCGACGCGGTCGCGGAGGGCCGTCCGATCCATGTTCAGAGCAGCGACCGAACCGTGTCCGCGACCGACTCGGCGTCCGGCCCCAGGACGTAGATCAGCGGTTCGATGCCCATCCCACCGGTCTGATAGAGCACGGTCGCGTCGGGTTCGGCCGCGAGCCCCTCGGCGACGTCCGCCGACTCGTCGAACTCGGCGGTGACGTGGCCGCGGTCGACCAGTTCAGCGAGCAGCTTCGGGTCGTAGCGGACGTTGATCGCCGCGGAGGCGTCCGCGCCCTGCTCACGGGCGGCGAGCAACACCGTCGCGACGTGTTCGGAGACGCCGAACTCCGGATCTGCGGGCACCGTCGCCTGCCCCTTTACGTCGAAGATGCGTCCCGGAACGCCGGCGACGTCGTCGACGTCCTCGGCGTCCGGTGTGCACGCGACGAGGTTCGAGCCGACCGCCGGGATGAGACTCGCGAAGCCGCTCGCGTTCTCGAGGATGCGCAACCCGCGCCGAAGCGACGAGAGGACGCGTTCGCTCGTCCGCAGGTCGCTCTCGGGGTCGTGGATCCGGAAACTCGCCCCGTGGTCGGCGAGTTCCGGCACCGCTTCTTCGTGGAGCTGTGCCAGTACGTCGCCGCCGCTCTCGAGGTCACGGACGAGGACTTCGATCTCGATCAGCGCCTGGACGGGAGAGATCGCTCCCGATGCGAGGCCGTCGGCGAGTTCGAAGACGAGCGTTTCGACGCGTTCGTCCCCGGCGATCCGGTCGTTCGTGGCGACGTCGCCGTGGGCGTACTTCGAGACGGCGCTCTGGCTGATACCGAGCACATCCGCGACCTCGCTCTGTGTCAGCCCGCGTTCGCGGAGTTCCCCGGCCAACAGCGACCGCACCGTCGGGAGGAACTCGTCGACGACGATCTCTTCGACGAATTGCATTGCTGGCTCGAGGCTACGAGCGCGTCCGGGATAACTGTGGGTCCCCCGCGACCACGGGTGACGTGAGGGCGTCGGTCAGTCGCCGCGCTCGAGCTGGTCACCGCCGAACTCGTCGTCGCTCTGGATGCGCGAGGCCTGTGGGCCGTCCTGGTCCTGGTACTTCGAGCCGCGTTCGCTTCCGTAGGGGCGCTCGGCGGGCGTCTTGAGCTCCGTGAACGTCAGCTGCGAGATGCGCATGCCGGGCGTGAGCGCGACCGGCGCGGTGCCCAAATTCGAGAGCTCGAGGGTGATCTGGCCGCGGTAGCCGGGATCGCACAGCCCCGCAGTGGCGTGGACGACGACGGCGAGTCGCCCCAGCGAGGAGCGACCCTCGACGTGGGCGATGAGATCCGCCGGAATCTCGACGCGTTCGTAGGTCGTCCCCAGCACGAAGTCGCCGGGGTGGAGGATGAAATCGTCGCCGTCCTCGACGACTGTTTCGGTGACGTACTCGTCGACCTCGTGCTCGGAGTTGGGGTGAATGCAGGGGATGTTCGTCCGCTGGAACTCGAGGAACTCCCGGCCGAGTCGGAGGTCGACGCTCGCCGGCTGAATCTGCAGTTCGGGGTCGTCGAGCGGGTCGACGACGAGGTCGCCCGTCTCGAGTCGGTCGAGGATGTCCGCATCGGAGAGGATCATACCCGAGCAGTCGAACGGCCCGGGCGTAAACGGTTCGATTCGGGCTACTCCTCGAGTGCCTGCTCGATCGGTGCGGCGACCTGATCGAACGCGATCGCCTGCAGGTCGACCGGCTCGCCGTTGACGTGAACCGTCGGCGTCCCCTCGACGCCGTTGGACTGGCCATACGACTGGGCGGCCTCGATGGTCGACCGGTGGGTCTCCCCCTCGGCCGCCTCGCGGACGGCCGTGCCGTCGAGTCCGAGGTCGTCCGCGACGGACTGGATACTGTCGTAGGAGTATGCGCCCATGTGGTCGAAGATCTCGCCGGCGAAGGCGAAGAACGCGTCGTCGCCCTCGGCCTCGTAGATCTCCCGGCCGGCTTCCGCGACGGTCCACGACCACTCGTCGACGACGGGAAAGTCCCGATGTTCGTACCGGACCCGTCCCGGCTCGAGGTACTCGGCCTCGAGCTGTGGGTAGACGTCGTATTTGAAATCTCGACAGAACTGACAGGAGAAGTCTTCGTACACCGTCACCGTTACGTCCGCGTCGGGGTCGCCTGCGACGGGCGGTTCGGGAGTCTCACCGCCGCCGAGACAGCCTGCGAGCCCGACCGCAGCGCCGGCAGCTGCCGCGGTTCCGAGGAACGATCGCCGCGTGTAGTCCATAGACGAACCTATCGATGCCAGCGTCAAATACGTGACGCAACCGGGACGATACCACCCGACACGACGGTCCAGCAGCCGTTTCGCGTCGATCGCCGACGCTATAGTCCTCGCCCTCGAGGATGGTGCCATGAAACAGGCCATCGTCGCCCGCACGGACGTCGGGATGGGCCAGGGAAAGCTCGCCGCGCAGGTCGCCCACGCCTCGCTGTCGGCCTACGAGAAGGCAGACAGCCAGCTTCGCGACCAGTGGAAACGTGGCGGCCAGAAGAAAGTCGTCCTCAAGGGGGAGAGCGAACGCCAACTGCACGAACTCGCTGCGATCGCCGACAGCGAAGGCATCCCCAACGCGGTCGTCCGCGACGCCGGCCACACCCAGCTCGAGCCGGGGACCGTCACCGCGCTCGCAGTCGGCCCGGCCGCGGACGACCGCGTCGACCGGGTGACCGGCGAACTATCGTTGTTCTGATGCGAGTCACTCGAGCGCTGGCGAATCGAACGACAGTTCACGCGTTCGATCCGATCGGTCGTCGCCGTCGAGTTCGGCCTCGATCTTGTCGATCAGGAGGTCGACGGCCATCCGGTTTGCTCCCTCGGGGATGATCACGTCGGCGTTCTTGCGCGTCGGCGCGACGAATCGCTCGTGCATCGGCTTGACCGTCTCGAGGTACTGTTCGATGACGCCCTCGAGATCGCGGCCGCGGTCGACGACGTCGCGCTCGATCCGCCGGAGGATGCGGACGTCGGCGTCGGTCATCACGTACACCCGCAGGTCGAGCATCTCGCGGATCCGCTCGTCGTACAGCGCGAGAATACCTTCGAGGACGATCACGTCGGTCGGCTCGACGGTGACGCGCTCGTCCGTCCGATTGTGTACCTCGAAGTCGTACTGAGGCATCTCGATCGACTGCCCCAGCAACAACGTCTCGAGGTGGTCGTACAGGAGGTCCCACTCGAACGCCGAGGGGTGGTCGTAGTTGACAGATTCCCGCTCGTCGAACGGCAGATGGGAGAGATCCTCGTAGTAGTTGTCGAGCGGAATCCGCGTGACGGGTTCGCCGACGGCGTCCGCCACGTTGCGCGAGACCGTCGTCTTCCCGGCACCCGTGCCCCCGGCGATACCGATCGCGAACGACGGGATACTCATCGTCCGTATCTCGAAGCCGGCCGTATTGAATCCCCTGAAACCGCCCTCCCCTCGAGTATTCGGGCGACTGTCCGACTGGGGCCGAGGGCCGAAGCGACCGGAGGAACTACTCGTCGACGTACGACGGCCGTTCGGCGTAGGGTATTGGGTCGCGAACCCCGTTTCGCTGGAACGCCTGGAGGCGAAGGCCACAGGAGTCACAGGTCCCGCAAGCGGGTTCGTCCGCGCGATAACAGCTCCAGGTGTGTTCGAACGGGACCTCGAGGTCGAGCCCCCGGGCGGCGATCTCAGTTTTGGAGGCGTCGACGAACGGCACCTCGATCGCGATATCGGTCTCGGGTTTCGTTCCGACCTCGACCACTCGTTCGAAGGCCTCGAAGAACGCGGGTCGACAGTCCGGATAGCCGGCGAAGTCCTCGCTGTGGGCGCCGATGAACACGGCCTCACAGTCGTTCGCCTCAGCGTACGACACCGCCATCGAGAGCAGGTTCGCGTTCCGGAACGGCACGTACGTGTCCGGAATCTCCTCGCTGTCGAGGTCGGCGTCGGCGACGGCCAGTTCGTCGTCGGTGAGACTCGAGGCACCGATCGCCGCGAGGTGGCCGGTTTCGACGCGCAGGAAGTCCGCGGCGTCGAGGTCGTCGGCCAGCCGGCGGGCACACTCGAGTTCCCGGTCCTCGGTCCGCTGGCCGTAGGAGGTGTGAAGCGCATAGAGGTCGTAGCCGCGAGCGCGAGCCTCGTAGGCGGCGGTTGCGCTGTCCATCCCGCCGGAGAGCAGGACGACGGCTCGCCTGTCAGCCGGGTCGTCGGCGGGTGGCGGTGATTCGGTCGTCGTCTGTGGATCGTCAGTCATATTCCGTATCGTGAATTGTGGTTTATCGGAGTGTGATCAGGTTTCGGGCGCGTCGTTCCAGAGATCGACGTGAAGCCGCGGCGTGTACCGAAAGCCGTGCTGAAGCGCCAGGTCAGCGACTCGAGTGCGCGTCTCGGCGAGCCGGTCGCGGGTCGCTCCCTCCGGCATCAGGAGCACGGACTCGTCGGGGATCGCCACGGGTGCGGCCTCACGAAGCCTCGCCAGCAACTCGAGGATCTCCGGCAGGTCGCCGCCGTCGGTGACGACGAACTTCAGCTGAAACGGGTAGTCCTCGACGAGTCCGGCGAGTGCCTCGAGATCGATCCGGTCGCGTTCGTGACGGTCGGCCCATCCGCTCGAGTCGCTCCCCTCGGGGGCTCGGTCGGGCGTCGGCGTGCTGCTCGCGAGTTTCGGGCTGATCGACGCGAGGTCGATCGGCGCGTCGCGGTAGATGGTCCCGTTGGTCTCGACGGTGGTGTGATAGCCGCGGTCGTCGAGTGCCTCGAGCAACGCCACGCTCTGCTCGTGAAGCAGCGGCTCGCCACCCGTGAGCACGACGTGACCGGCGCCGTATTCCTCCACTTCCGCGATGATCTCCTCGAGCGATAGCCACGCGTGAGTCGGCTCCCACGAGGTGTGATAGGAGTCACAGAACCAGCATCGGAGGTTACAACCGCTCGTGCGGACGAACACGGACGGGACACCCGCGAGCGTCCCCTCTCCCTGCAGGGAGTAGAACAGTTCGTTGATCGGGAGTCCGTCGTCCGTCGCCGGAGTGGCGTCGGTCTCGATCGGCGGTCGGTCGATCGAATCGGACACCGGCATCTCAGATCGTCCCGCCGCCACAGAGTTCGCTGGTTTCACTCACCTCGACCGCGACGTCGGTGACGGTCTCGGGCAGTGCGTCCAGGAGTTTCCGCTCGAGGATCACGCTCATCACCTCGGCCGTCGGCGGGTGCTCGAGCACGACGACCCCGTCGGCGTCGCCGGTCGCCTCGAAGGCCTCCACGAGGGGGTCGCCCGCCTCGAGCAGGAACACGTGATCCCACTCGCCGATGACTGCAGTAATATCACCCTTGTCCGCGACCCACCCCTCCTCGGTCAGCCGTCCGTCCACGGTGACCGCGACCTCGTAGTTGTGGCCGTGGGGACGAGAGCACTTGCCGTCGTGGTGTAACAGCCGGTGTCCGGCGCTGATCCTGATCGGGCGGTCGTGGCCGACGCGAAGCGACCGCGTCGCCCCGACGACGGCGTCGTCCGTGCCCGGCCCGGCGGCCGTCTCTCTGTCGGCCCGCAGTACGCTATCAGTCATATCTCAGTATTCTCGAGAGAATACTTAAGCATGATCCTCTCGTACCGTCCGGAGTCAGGTTGGCGAGACACCGAAAACGAACGCCCTGACAACGCACCGAAAACGAACGCCGTGGCGATTGCTCGGCCACCGCCGCACCGCCGCCGAGGTGGCCGATCAACACGCGGTTGGCTCTGTGAACCGGCAGAACCTATCCCTGAAACTGGTCCTGAAGCCTGTTTTTCGCCTCAGTTCGGCGTTTCTGCGAGACGTGTGGCCTCTCGCCGGCGAAATCGATCTCGATTTCGTCGAGCGTTCGTCGATAGACGTTCGTCCGCCGACCCTCCTCGGAGAGCCGACGCCCCTCGCAGGTCAACAGGCCGGCGTCGACGAGTTCTTCGATTCGCCGATAGCAGGTGGCGATCGGGATCTCGATGTCCTCGCTCAGCGTCTGTGCTGACTTCGGTGTACCGGCTGCACACAAAATCTCCGCGCTATACTTGTTCCCCAGCGCGGAGAGAACGGTTCTCGGGTTGCCATCGCTTCGATCCGAACGGGACATCGGTGTTCTGTTTTTAATTACCAGAAGTGAATCTTACGGTTCCTGTGAATTATGTGATAGATTGACCGTCTATATAGACAATGTGACGGTCGGGAGTCGAGACCGGCCTGGTCGACCGGGGCGAACGAGACGCATTTGAGGTCGCCGTTCGAACGAGGCGTATGAACGTCGCAGTCGTAACGGTCGGCGACGAGTTGCTCGCCGGCCGGACGACGAATACGAACGCCACGTGGCTCTGTGAGCGGCTGGCCGACCGTGGTGTCAGCATCGAGCGAGTCACGACCGTCCCGGACCGGATCGGCGACATCGCCCGCGTCGTCAACGAGTACCGCGCCGAGTACGACGCCGTCGTCGTCACCGGCGGCCTCGGGCCGACTCACGACGACGTTACGATGGAGGCCATCGCCGCCGCCCTCGGACGGTCCATGGAAGAACACGACGACGCGCTTCGCTGGCTCGAGGCGTCAGGGTACTCCCGGGACGACCTCACCGAGGGGACCACGGAGCTTCCGGCGGGTGCCCGGGCGCTGCACAACGAGGTCGGCGTCGCCCCAGGGGCTGCTCTCGAGGGGGTCTACGTCCTGCCCGGCGTGCCGGCGGAGATGAAAGCGATGTTCGAGCGGATCGAACCCGAGTTCTCGGGGACACAGACCTACCGGGACGTCGTCGTCGTAGACGAACCCGAGAGTGCGTTACTCGATCGGCTCGCGGAGTTGCGCGAGCGCTTCGACGTCTCGGTCGGGAGCTATCCGGGCGAGAGCGTTCGCATCGCGATCGAAAGCACGGACGAATCGACCACAGCCGAGGCCACGGCGTGGCTTCGTGAGCGGGTCGAGGAAAACTAATCGTCAGCGATACAGGTAACCGAGCCAGACCGCAGCCACCAGAAGGCCAAGCGCCAGGGATCCCCACCCGACGAGGTCCATCGGCAACACCGGTTCCGCCTCGAGCACGTACGTGAGTTCGTTCATGCGCGACGGTCGGGGCCGATCCCTCTTAGTTTTTCAGATACGGGTCGGCGGAACCACCACATCCTTTTGCGTCGGCCCGCCGACCACATCCTTTTGCGTCGATCCCCCGAACGAAGCGTATGGACGCGCTGGGGTTCGTCGTCAACCCGATCGCCGGTATGGGCGGTCGGGTCGGCCTGAAAGGAACCGACGGGAAACTCGAGGACGCACGCGAACTGGGCGCAGAGCCGCGGGCTCCCGACCGGGCGCGGGAGGCACTGCGATCGTTGCGACGACGCGAGACCGACGTCTCCGTCCTCACTGCAGCCGGCGTGCTAGGAGAGTACGCCGCCCGCGACGCCGGATACGAACCGACGGTCGTCTACGACCCGGTCGACGACGGCGACGCGGAGCGGCGACCGGACGACCCGTCGAATCCCGGCACGAGTGCGGCCGACACCCGACGGGCCGTCCGGGAGATACTCGCACACGGCGTCGACCTCGTCCTCTTCGTCGGCGGTGACGGGACGGCCGTCGACGTCGCGGGCGTCCTCGAGGACGCCGATGAGACGACGCCGATGCTCGGGGTACCGGCGGGCGTCAAGATCTACTCGTCGGTGTT
>LKMK01000151.1 GCA_001563805.1 Natrialbaceae archaeon B1-Br10_E2g2 | reverse complement strand
GAACGGCATCGAGCTCGCCGGTTGGTGCCAGGAGGTCGACGTCAGGAGTGACGGCCAGCTCTACGCGATCGAAAGCGATGACCAGTTCGTCGAGTCGATCGAGTCGATGGACGGCGCGACCCACGTCGTACAGCAGCCGTACGGCTACGAACAGGACGTCACTGACGAGCTCGGCCTGGACGAAGTCGACTTCTGGGCGCTGCAGGGCCAGTGGGCATTCGGTCCCGACGTCCACCCCGACGCCGTCTACGAGATGGCGCAGATCGCACTCGAGCACGACGACACGCTGCGTGAGTCCGACCCGACGACGCTCGAGTACGACGCCGAAACGATGGCCGACGTGATCATGCCGGACGTCCCGGTCCACCCCGGAATGGTCGAGTTCTACCAGGAACACGACGCCTGGGACGACAGCTGGGAAGAAGGCGAAGCCGACGCCGAATAACGGCAAACGATTACGTTCTTGTATTTCGATGCCGATTGATACGGTAGCGACTGGCGTGCAAAGCGGGCATTAGCAACAATGGAAGACGAACCACCGATAGACGAACACAATACTGAAGACGATGTCGCCGCCGACGACTCGATCGAGATCTCTGACGACGAGGCTGACGTCGTTGACGTCGACGAAGCACTGGCAAATCGACCGATCGGAGCCGAACTGAAAGAGCGGCTCTCGAGAGAGAGCCTCCGCGATAAGACGACGTTGTGGGGACTGTTCGCGGCTCTCTCGATCCCGTTCTGGTTCTACGTCATGTGGATGGCGTACCTCCAGGGCGCGATCACCGGGTCCTCTCCCTCTCGAGCACAGTTCGGGGCGGGGTTCCTCGGCGGCATTATCGCACTGTACGCGCTCCACGAGATGATCAACCGTGTTGGCGGCGATCGGTTCATCGTAACCGACGTGAAGGCCCTGTTCGCCAGGGAGAACCTGCTAGACACGAGTTTGCTGCTCGGCGTCGTTCTCGTCTCCTTCCCCACGAGCGTCTACGTCTTCATCAACGCGATCGCGCTCGCTCAGCGAGGGTACGTCACGCAGCCTGAACTCGTCGTAGCGTTGCTATTTACGATCGTCATCATTTACACCACCTGGCGCGCCTTCGGTATCACGTTCCTGGCCGTCTTGCTGGTGGGGATCGCCTACGGCTACTTCGGCTACCTCATTCCCGGCACGCTCGGTCACACCGGGATCGGACACGAGCGGTTGCTCCGCATCCTCGTGATGACCACCGACGGTTTCTACGGCTTCCTGACCCAGCTAACCGCAGCGTGGATCGCGCTGTTCTTGCTGTACGCCGGAATGTTGAAGGCGTACGGCGCGTTCGACCTCATCCTGCGTGCGGCGGTTCGCACCGGGAAGTACCTCGACTCGGGCGTCGCACAGACGGCCGTGATCGCGAGTGCGGTCATCGGCTCGGTCAACGGCAGCCAGACGGCGAACGCCGGCATGACCGGCTCGTTCACGATCCCGATGATGAAACGAAGCGGCGTCAAGCCGTCGACGGCCGCCGGGATCGAAGGGGTTGCATCGACGTCGGGACAGGTGCTACCGCCAGTGATGGGGGCCGGTGCGTTCGTCATGGCCACGCTCATCCCGGGCGTCTCCTATCTCGACGTCCTCGTCGCCGGGCTGATCCCCGCGGCTATCCTGATGATCGTCATCTTCGTCGGCGTCCACTACGCGGCGGCGCCCCAGATCAAAGAGCCCGACATGGACGAACTGTTCGACCAGGAGCTCTCGAAGTTCGAGTTGGCACTCGAGGGAATCAAGTTCGGGATTCCGCTGATCCTCCTGGTCTACCTGCTCGGCGTGCTCCAGTTTACCATCGGGACCTCGGCGTTCTGGACGGTCGTCGCAATGGCCGTCCTCGGCGTAACCGTCCCGACCGCCAAAGAGGCCGTCGACACCTCGAGCGTCCGACTGACGTTCTGGACGTTCGTCGGCGGCCTCAAACAGACGTTGAACGGCTTCCGCGAGGGCGTCATCGTGCTCGCCCCGGTGGCCATCATCCTGGCCGCGATCAACGGCGTCGTCGACATTCTGCAGGCGACCGGCGTTCCGACCGCGATCTCGCTCACGCTGATGGACCTCTCCGGCGGCGTCCTGATCTTCGCCGCGATCATGGCGATGGTCATCTGTATCCTGCTCGGACTGGGGATGCCCACCACGGCGGCGTACACCATCGTCGCGATGCTGGTCGCGCCCACGCTGATCGAGCAGTTCTTCCTGCCCGAGTTCGCCAGTCACTTCTTCGTCTTCTACGCGGCGATCCTCGCCGGGCTCACCCCGCCGATCGCCACCTGTGTGGCGGTTACGACCGGGATCGCCGGCTCGAACTTCTGGCGCTCCTGTCTCGAAGCCATCAAGATCTCCGCACCGCTGTTCGTCCTGCCGTTCTCGTTCATCTACCACCCCGAGCTCGTCGACCACGGCGGCGAGTTCGGCACCAGCGTCTTGCTCACCAGCGCCATCGTCCTCGCTGGCGGACTGGTGATCATCCACGGACTGAACTACCGGTTCGACCTCGGTAGAACGTCAGCGTACGGGCTCCGTGCGATCTTCTTCGGGCTGGGTCTCGTCGTCATGGTCCACCCGGAGCTGATGGTCCAGCTCGGCGCACTCGGTGTCGCGACGTTCCTCTATCTGACCCAGGCGGCCGTCGGCGAAGCGACGCCGCTCGAGAAACTCCGAAACGTCTCGGCCGGGATCAACGGCCGGCAGAAGTAAGCGACAGCCGACGCCAGTCGCTCCCCTTTCGCGGACACGCGCTTTGCTCAGGCGACTTCTATCGCTCGACGGACTCGTAGTCGACGCCTCGACCCCCCGTCAGAATGAGTCAATTAACAGACACTAACTACGCATAGTAAAGAGCCGTCATAGTAACGTAAACCATCTTATATTTGAAAGTTCGTGTGTGAGTCGGAACCAGCGGCCAAACGATAATGCTTTTCCATGGGCGACTGAAACTGAAGAGCATGACAGACGACCTCAGGAAAGGGCTGGAGGGTGTCTTAGTTGCAGAATCCGAACTCAGCTCGATCGACGGCGACGCCGGCCGGCTGATCTACCGCGGGTACTCGATCGAAGAGCTCGCAGAGGGCGCGAGCTACGAGGAGGTCGTGTACCTCCTCTGGCACGGCCACCTGCCGACCGCGGCCGAACTCGAGTCGTTCGTCGAGTCGATCAACGACGAGCGCGAGGTCAGCGAGGACGTCCTTGCGACGATGGAGCGACTCGCGGCCACCGACGAGCAGCCAATGGCCGCGCTGCGCACTGCGGTGTCGATGTTCTCCGCGAGCGAGCCCGAGGCCGACGCCGACCCCGACGACCTCGAGGCCGCGCTGCGCAAGGGACGGCGAATCACGGCGAAAGTTCCGACCGCGCTCGCGGCGTTCGAGCGCTACCGCCTCGGCGAGGAGCCGGTCGACCCCCACCCCGACCTGGGACTGGCAGCGAATTTCCTCTACATGCTCTCGGGCGAAGAGCCGGACGATATCGCCGCCGAGACGTTCGACCAGGCGCTCATCCTCCACGCCGACCACGGACTGAACGCCTCGACGTTCACCTCGATGGTGATCGGCTCGACGAAAGCGGACATCTACGGCGCCGTCACCGGCGGCGTGGCCGCCCTCTCCGGGCCGCTCCACGGCGGCGCAAACCAGGACGTCATGGAAGTGCTCTTCGAGATCGACGAGAGCGGGCTCGACCCCCTCGAGTGGGTCGAACAGGCGACCGAGGAGGGCCGTCGTATCCCCGGTTTCGGCCACCGCGTCTACAACGTCAAGGACCCGCGCGCGAAGATCCTCCAGCGCCGGAGCGAGGAACTCGCCGAGAGCGGCGAGTCGAAGTGGTACGACATCACCACGACGATCGAGGAGTACCTCACCGACGAGAAGGGCCTCGTCGAGAAGGGAATCGCCCCGAACGTCGACTTCTACTCCGGCTCGGTCTACTACCAGCTCGGCATCCCGATCGACATGTACACGCCCATTTTCGCGATGAGCCGCGCCGGTGGCTGGGTCGGCCACGTCCTCGAGTACCAGGAGGACAACCGCCTCATCCGACCGCGGTCCCGCTACACGGGCCCCGAGGACGAGACGTTCGTCCCCCTCGAGGAACGATAGCCCGGTCGATCGATTCGGTTTTCACCGCGCCGTCGTGGGAGATCGCGAGCGGTGGCCACGGCGGTAGGTCGGCCGTCGCTCGCCTGCGGCGTCAGTTCAGTTCCCTGACCAGCACCGAGATGCCGATGAGCGAGCCGAGCAAGACGACCAGGTTGAACGCGGCGTGCATCAGCGGCTGGTGGCGGGGTTCGACCCAGAGGTCGATCGCCTCGGTGACGCTACCGTACAGCTGAACGAGGGCGAAGACCGCGAGCAGCGAGCAGATCGCGAGCGCGCCCCAGGCGAGCAGTCGCCAGACGTCCGAACCCGCGAACTCCGCCCGGTCGCCCGTGCGGGCGGCTCGGCCGGCGTCGCGGCCGGAGTGGTCATCGGTCGATTCCATCGGCGTATCAGGTGTCGTGATGTCAGTCATCGATTTTTCCTCCGGGTGAGCGCAAGTGCAACGAGCAGTGCAGCCGCGGCCGCGACGAGGCCGAATCCGGGTGCCCCGTCGGCAGCGTCTTCGGCTTCTTCCTCGGGCTCGTCACGAGCCGGTTCGCCGTCGTCGGCTGCGTCGTCCTCTACGGCCTCGAGGGCGTCGTCGTCCTCCTCGAAGTCACCGGCGTCGAGGCCGCGTTCGTCGGCGTCGCTCGCGTTCTCGACGACCGACTCGGGGCGCAGATCCGCACCTGCCCGATCAGTTGCAACGATCGTGCCGTCGAGCCAGAGGATCGCGTCGAGCTGGTACTGGTACTCGTCGGGGACCTCGAGCGTCGCCGACGGCGTAGCGGTGTCACCCGAATCGACCGCGCCGACGTCGACCGTCTTCCGGTCGGCGACGATGTTCGAGTCCGCCTGCCGGGCTTTCAGTTCGACCTCGAGTTCGTCGGCGGTCTCGTCGCCGCCGTTGGTGAGGTAGCTCGAAACGTCGAGTGTGGCCGTCTCGCCGTCGGCCGACTCGATCGAGTACTCGATCGCCGGCACGTCCGCGAGCGGGCTGGCGCCGTCCTCGCCGAAGCGGTGGAAGTCGAGGCCAGTCTCGGCGTAGGCGGGCGTCAACGAGTCGAGTCCCGAAATCCGGTGGGTCGTCGACTCGACGCGCATCCCGTCGACGTAGACGAACGTCTCGATCTCGTGAGAACCCTCTCGTGGAACGTCAATCGTTCCGGTGACGACGTCCTCGGTGCCGGGCTCGACGACGCCAGCCTCGAGCGCGGTCGTATCCTCAATCAGACTCGTGTCCGTGTTCGTCGTTCGGTGCACGACGGTTACGTTCTCGGCCGGGACGCCGCGATCCTCGAGGTAGGTGTCGATCTCGAGCGTCGCCGTCTCGCCGGCAACGTCGTCGCCGGCGATCGTCACTTCGAGCAGCGCTGGTGGGGCATCGACAGCGGCGTCAGTCTCGGGTTCTTCAGGAGCTGCGATCGCACCGGAGAGGACGAGGGTCGAAAGCGCAGCGACCACGACCACGAGGGCGGCGATCGCGAGGAGGGACTCGCGGTTCATGTTCCGTCCTCTCGAGAGATATTATAAGTGCTTTGTGTGATCAAGACACTAACATAATTCGGCGTCGTCGACGAACGCTTCCGACTGAGTCGGTGCACAAGACCGAAGTATCGAGGCGGTCGAGGGCCTCGCGTGTACGTCTTCGTCTATGGGACGCTGACGGACCCCGAGCGAGTCGACGAGGTGCTCGAGACCGGCACGGTCGCGTTCGCCGGCGAGGCGACGCTCGAGGGACTGCATCGGGTCGACGGGCGGTACCCGACGCTCGCTCCCGGTGGGCGCGTCGAAGGGCGACTGCTCGCGGTCGACGGCCGCGCTCTGCAGCGACTCGACCGGTACGAGGGCGTCGACAGCGGTCTCTACGTCCGCGTGACGGTTCCGTTCGAAACCGCAGATGGTGAAGCGGCGGTGTACGTCGGAGATCCAAGCCGACTCGGCCTCGAGGACGTCGACTGGCCACCCGGGCCGACGTTCGAGAGCCGGGTCCAGCGGTACGTCACCGAGACCGGACCGAAACTCGTTCGGGACGCATGACGATCGTCCGCCAACCGTCTGACGTGACCGAGAGGACGGCGCTGTCTGTCGATTTCACTTTCACTCCGGAGGGATGGGATTTATGTTCTCGGCGTTCCCCTCTCCACTCGCACGTCACACGCCGTGCATCCTGTATTCCCTGTCGTGCTGTCAGGTCACCCGCCACGACAGCACCTCCCTGTCACAACCCCCGAGCGAAGCGTCTCGTTCCGCGAGTGGCCGACCGGCCGACAGATCAGTCCGACAGTATATACTCGGTGACTTCCTAGACCGGGTATGCTCGAACTCTCCGACGTCCTCGAGGCTCACGAACGGGTTCGCGAAACATCGAGGCACACGCCGCTCGAGCGGTCGCACACCTACTCGGCGATGACCGGCGCCGACGTCCACCTGAAACTCGAGAACTTCCAGCGGACGGGCGCGTTCAAGATCCGCGGGGCGACGAACCGAATCGCGACGTTGTCGCCCGACCAGAAGGAAGCCGGTGTCGTGACCGCGAGCGCGGGCAACCACGCTCAGGGGGTTGCGCTCGCGGCCACCCGCGCGGGCGTCGACGCGAAGATCGTCATGCCCGAGTACGCTCCCATCGCGAAGGTGAAGGCGACGCGAAACTACGGCGCCGAAGTCGTCCTCTCGGGAAGTGACTACAGCGAGGCCGCAGAGCGTGCCCACGAGATCGAACGCGAGGAGAACCGAACCTACGTCCACGCCTTCGACGACGAGCTGGTGATGGCCGGGCAGGGAACGATCGGCCTCGAGATCCTCGAGGACTGTCCCGACCTCGACACCGTCGTCGTTCCCATCGGCGGCGGCGGCCTGATCAGCGGCATCGCGACGGCGATCAAAGAACAGAACCCCGACGCGCGAGTGGTCGGCGTCCAGGCCGAGGGCGCCTCGAGCGCCGCCAGATCCCTCGAGAAGGGCGAGCGAATCTCGCTCGACGGCGTCGACACGATCGCCGACGGGATCGCCACCCGGAGCGTCGGCGAGGAGACCTTCGCACACATCCAGGAGTACGTCGACGAGGTGGTCACCGTCTCCGACCCCGAGATCGCCGTCACCATCGTCTACCTCCTCGAGCGCTCGAAGACGATGGTCGAGGGTGCGGGTGCAGTGTCCCTCGCGGCCGTCCTCTTCGAGGCGTTCGACTACGAACCCGACGAGACGATCGTCGCCGCACTCTGTGGCGGGAACATCGACCTCAACACGCTCACGAACGTCGTCGTCCGTGGACTGGTCGAGACCGGCCGCTATCTGAAGATCCGCACCGTCCTCAAAGATCGCCCCGGTGCGCTCGAGGACCTCCTCGATATCTTCACAGCCCACCGGGCGAACATCTACGCGATCCACCACGATCGCACCTCCCGCGACGTCAACATGAGTGACACCGAAGTCGAGATCGAACTCGAGATGCGCGGTCCCGACCACGTCGAGGCCTTCCTCGCCGATCTGCGCGAGGCAGGCTACGAGGTCGACGTGAGGGTCTGACGGCCTCGAGCGCGGCCACTCGGACGGTCGATCAGGCCCCGCTGCTCAACTCCGCATCGACCCGAAGCTCCGAGTCGGTGACGGTCTCGACGTTCGCCGCGGGGACCTCGACGTCCTCGGCGCCTGCGCTGGCCCGTCCGAGGCTCTGGATCCACGCGTCAGTGAGACTCGGGTCGGGGTCGACGGAGGCGACCTGGTCGACGGGGTCGACCTCGGTGACGAT
>LKMK01000150.1 GCA_001563805.1 Natrialbaceae archaeon B1-Br10_E2g2 | reverse complement strand
CCCGACGGCGACCTCGCCGCGGAGATCGCGACGACGGACGCGTTCATCTATCTCGACACGCCCGAGTTCTCGTGGGCCCAGGACATCGCCGCCCAGCTCGAGACCGACTACGACGACGTCGCCGTGATCGACGGGATGGACGGCCTCGGGAGTCACCTCCTGCCGATCGACCGCGATGTCGCCGCCGAACCCGACGACGACTACGATTTCGACCCAGACTCCCTCGAGATCGGTGAGTTCGACGTGCTCGACGGCCGAACTGGTGAGATGACTGCCTACTGGCACGTCGATCACTGGCACGAGAGTCTTCCCGACATTCCGGTCGGCGAGTCGGTCCCCATCGAGGGGGTCTTCGCGGACACCGAGGGTCGGGTCCTCCCGCTCGGCGAGGACGAACAGTTCCAGTTCGACGCCCGACTGGCCGAGGGTGCACCGGAGGATGTCGTCGAGATCGAGTCCCACGGTGACCACGTCGAACTATACGGGCTCGAGGCGAACCGGACGCTGCTGGTCTTCGAACTCGTCCACGACGGCGAGGTACTCTGGGACACCGCCGACGAGGGGATGGCGACGGACGTGGTCGAGGACCTCGACGACGAGGAGGCAGACGAGTTCGTCGATCCCCACGTCTGGGTCGATCCCGTCCTCGCACAGGTGGTCGTCGACAACATCGCGGCAGGGCTTGGCGAGGTCGATCCCGACAACGCCGAGCTGTACGAGGAGAACGCCGCGGCGTACAACGACCGACTCGAGGAGGTCGACAGACAGTTCGAGGAACTCGTCGAGAACGCCTCGAGGGACGTCGCGATCTTCGCCGGCCACGACTCCTACCAGTACGTCGAACAGCGCTATGGCTTCGAGCTGTACACGCCCGTCGGCATCTCACCCGACGCGGCCGAGTCGTTCGAAGACATCTCGGGGATGATCGATCTCGTCGAGGAGTACGACGTCGATACGGTTCTGTACGACCCGTTCGAGTCACCCGATCCGGACGAGGAGCTACCGAGCATGGTCGAACTCCTCATCGAAGATAGCCAGGTGACAGACGCCGAGCCGCTCAGTCCCGCCGAGGGGACGACCCACGAGTGGGACGAGGAGGGCTGGGGCTGGATCGAACAAATGGAAGAAGTCAACCTTCCATCGCTCGAGAAGGCGCTCGATGCGTCGTGAGCACGACTCGACGCGCGGACGGAAGCGACGCCCCCGCCACCCGTGCCCATCAACGCGAGATGGAAGAATTAAACCCCTTCGCGGTCGAGACTCGGTGAGAATACAGTGAGTTCGGTCGTCACCGTCGAAGACGTTTCGTTCGCCTACGGCGAGAAAGCCGCGGTAGAAGGCATCTCGCTGTCGATCGAGTCGGGTGACTTTCTCGGCCTGATCGGTCCGAACGGGTCGGGCAAGACGACGCTGCTTCATCTGATGCTCGGACTCAAGCGGCCCGACTCGGGCTCGGTGACTCTGTTCGGCGACCCGATCGACGAATTCGACGACGGCGAGCGGATCGGCTACGTCTCCCAGCGATCGACCGACCGGGGCAGTACGATGCCGGTCACCGTCCGCGAAGTGGTCACGATGGGGCGGTTCGCCCACGTCGGCCGGTCGCCGCTCGGCACCGACGACCACGAGATCGTCGACGAGGCACTCGAGACCGTCGAAATCACCGACCTCGCGGACAGGCGGATCAACCAGCTCTCGGGCGGCCAGCGCCAGCGGACGTTCATCGCGCGGGCGCTCGCCTCAGAGGCCGACCTGCTGGCGTTAGACGAGCCGACCGTCGGCGTCGACGCGGAGTCTCGAGAGCGGTTCTACGGAATGCTCGACGACCTCAACCGACAGGGGATCACGATCATCCTCATCGAACACGACATCGACATCCTCACGAAACACGTCGACACGGTCGCCTGTATCAACAGGGAACTGTACCACCACGGGGACACCGTCTCGTTCCTCGAGAGCGAGGCGCTATCGAAGGCCTACGGCGCCGCCCACGGCGTCATCGAACACGATCATCCATGAGTCTGGACACGACGAACGTCGACGGAACCGGTGGTCCGGTAGCCGGTCTCACGTCGTGGCTGGGCTGGTTCAGACCCCAGCGCCGGCGGGAGTGGGTCGAACTCGGCGGGATCGTCCTGACCGCCCTGCTCGGCGTCTCGATGGTCGGGTACATCCTCCTCGACTGGCTGCGTTTCGCGCCCGAGTGGGCGGTGATCGGCCCATATGCCGATCTGCTGTTCAGTCAGTTCATCGTCGCGGGAATGTGGATGGACCACTACCTCGGAACGAACGTCTTCAGCCACCCGTTCATGTGGCGGGCGATCGCCACCGGCGTGTTGATCGGGATCGTCGCGCCGCTGGTCGGGACGTACCTCGTCCACCGGCAGATGGCGCTGATCGGCGAGACGCTCGCGCACACGGCGTTCGCCGGCGTTGCCGTCGGCCTTCTGTTCATCGCGCTGACCGGCTGGACCGGCTCGCTGCTGTTCGTCGCGTTGATCGTGAGTGCCCTCGGCGCGATCGGCCTCCAGTGGCTCACCGATCGAACCAACACGTACGGAGACGTTCCCATCGCGATCGTCTTGAGCGGTAGTTTCGCCGTGGGGACGTTGCTCATCAGCTGGGGCCGCGATTTTACGTCGCTCGCGATCGACATCGAGGGCTTTCTGTTCGGCAGTCTGGCCATCGTCACCGCCGAAGGGGCGCGACTGGTCGCTGCGCTCAGCGTCGTCGTCGTCGTCCTCGTCGCGCTCAACTACAAACAGCTCCTGTTCATCACGTTCGACGAGCAGGCCGCCCGCGTCGCTCGCCTCGACGTCGACCGCTACAACACCCTGTTGATCGTGATGACTGCCGTCGTCGTCGTCGGCGCGATGCAGATCCTCGGCGTGATTCTCGTCGCCGCGATGCTCGTCGTCCCGGTCGCGACGGCGTCACAGGTCGCCGAGAGCTTTCGCGAAACGCTGTTTCTCTCGATCCTGTTCGGACAGCTGTCGGTCCTCGGCGGGCTAGCGTTTGCGATCAGTGCAAGCCTCCCTCCAGGTGGCTCGATCGTCGTCATTGCGATCGGCTTCTACCTGCTTTCGATCGCCGCATCCGGTCGATCGACAGCCATCTCGATGCACTGACCTCGAAGACCTCTCCGGGTTTGGGAACGTGAGCGGGCTTTAACTCCCTCCGAAGTGAATCGCCACACGATGGGACGGTTATCTGATCTCTTTGCCCCCGACACTGTCGCTGTGATCGGCGCGACCGACCGCGAGGGTGCGGTCGGCCGAGCCATCCTCGAGAACCTCCAGCTGGAGTTCGACGGGGAGGTCGTGCCGATCAATCCGAATCGCGACGAGATTCTGGGGCTCGAGTGTTATCCTGACGTCGAGCACGCCCCGCCGGTCGACCTGGCGGTGGTCGTCGTACCGCCGCCGATCGTCCTCGAGTCGATCGAGGACCTCGGCGAGGCTGGAACCGAAAACGTCGTCGTCATCACGGCCGGCTTCTCAGAGACCGGCAGCGAGGGCGCCGATCGCGAACGGCGGTTGCGCGAACTCGCCGACGAGTACGACCTGAACGTCGTCGGCCCGAACAGCCTCGGAATCATGTCGACGCCGGTCGGCATGAACGCGACGTTCGGCCCGGAGAGCGCAACCCCGGGCTCGATCTCCTTCATGAGTCAGTCCGGGGCGTTCATCACGGCCGTCCTGGACTGGGCGAACGAACAGGGGATCGGCTTCCGCGACGTCGTTTCGCTGGGAAACAAGGCAGTCCTCGACGAGGGCGACTTCGTCAGACACTGGGGTGAGGACCCCGAGACGGACGTCGTCATCGGTTACCTCGAGGGAATCGACGACGGCGACGACTTCATTCGAGCGGCCAGACGGGTCACCGACGAGACGCCGATCGTCCTCGTGAAGTCCGGCCGGACGGACGCGGGGGCGCAAGCCGCCTCCTCACACACGGGCGCGATCGCCGGCAGCGAACGGGCCTACGAGGCCGGCCTCGAGCAGGCCGGGGTGCTCAGGGCGAGTTCCGTCCAGGAGCTGTTCGATTACGCTCGTGCGCTCTCCGGGCTGCCCGAACCGGAGTCAGACGGCGTCGCAGTCGTCACCAACGCTGGCGGTCCCGGCGTGTTGACGACCGACGCCATCGGCGACTCCACGCTCGAGATGGCCGACTTCACCGACGGGACGATCGATCGGCTCGCCGAGGCGATGCCCGACGAGGCGAACGTCTACAACCCGATCGACGCGATCGGCGACGCCGACGTCGGCCGCTTCGCCGAGGCCCTGGAGATCGCCCTCGAGGATCCGAACGTCGGCGCCGCGGTCGTCGTTAGCGCGCCGACGGCGGTGCTCGAGTACGACAAACTCGCGGAGGTCGTCATCGAGAACCGCGAGGCCTACGACAAACCGGTCGTCGCCTGTCTGATGGGCGGTGAACGGGCCCGCGCGGCCGAGGAGGTGCTCCGCGAGTTCGGCATTCCGAACTACTTCGACCCCTCGCGTGCGATCTCCGGTCTCGACGCGCTCGCGCGCTATCGCGACGTTCGAGAACGGATCTACGAGGACCCGCCGACGTTCGACGTCGACCGCGAGCGCGCCCGCGAGATCCTCGCTCGCGCCGAGGGTCGCGCGGACAACCGGCTGGGCGTCGAGTCGATGGACCTCCTCGAGGCCTACGGCATCCCGACGCCCGACGGCGAGATCGTCGACGACCCCGAGCGTGCCCGCGAGGTCGCCGAGTCGATCGACGGCGACGTCGTGATGAAGATCGTCAGCCCCGACATCTCACATAAGTCCGACATCGGCGGCGTCAAAGTCGGCGTCCCCGACGAGGAGGTCTACGACGCCTTCGAGGACGTCGTCGCACGCGCCCGCAACTACCAGCCCGACGCGACGGTCCTGGGCGTCCAGGTCCAGGAGCTGCTCGACCTCGAGGGGTCGACCGAGACGATCGTCGGCATGAACCGCGATCCGCAGTTCGGGCCGCTGCTCCTGTTCGGACTGGGCGGGATCTTCGTCGAGATCCTCGAGGACACGTCGGTCCGCGTGGCGCCGATCGGCGAGGACGAGGCGGCCGAGATGGTCGAGGAGATCCGGGCCGCGCCGCTGTTACGTGGCGCACGCGGGAGGGATCCCGCCGACGTGGACGGCGTCGTCGAGACGATCCTGCGGCTCTCCCAGCTGGTAACCGACTTCCCGGCAATCCTCGAACTCGACGTCAACCCGCTCGTGGCTGGCCCCGAAGGCGTACAGGCGATCGACCTCAGACTCACCGTGGACACGGCAGAACTATGACCGATACCGACACCGACACGACCGACGAACAGGCGGCCGACGCCGACACGATCGACGAACAGACGACCGAGACCACGACCGGCGACGAGCGCGAGACCGACGCCCTCCTCGTCGCTTCGCTCGCCGAGAGCACCGGCAAGACGGCGATCACGCTCGCACTGGCACAGCTCGTCCGCGAGGACGGCGACAGCGCCGGCTACATGAAACCCAAGGGGACCCGACTCCAGAGTACGGTCGGAAAGACCCTCGACGAGGATCCGATGCTGGCCCGCGAGCTGCTCGAGCTCGACGCCGAGATGCACGACCTGGAGCCCGTCGTCTACTCGCCGACGTTCATCGAACAGGTGATGCGCGGGCGCGAAGACCCGGACGAACTCCGCGAGCGCGTACGCGAGGCCTACGAGACCCTGGCGGCGGACCACGACCGGATGTTCCTCGAGGGCGGCGGCCAGTACGAGATCGGCGGCATCGTCGACCTCACGGACGCCGACGTCGCCGACGTCCTGGACGCGCAGGTGCTCCTCGTCGCCCCGTACGAGATTCCGGGTGACATCGACGACGTCCTCGCGGCCGCCAGAGCCATCGGCGACCGGCTGGCCGGCGTCGTCTTCAACGACGTGGCCGACGCCGCCTACGACCAGCTCGAGACCGACGTCGTGCCGTACCTCGAGAGTCGAGGGGTTACGGTCTACGGCGTCCTCCCCAGTGAACGGGACCTCTCGGGCGTGACGGTCGCCGGCCTCGCCGACGAACTCGGGGCGTCAGTGCTCGTCGATTCGGGAACCGACGCCTACGTCGAGCGCTTCGCCGTCGGGGCGATGGGCGGCGACAGCGCGCTTCGTCACTTCCGGCGGACCAAAGACGCCGCGGTCATCACCGGCGGCGACCGAGCCGATATCCACACCGCCGCGCTCGAGGCGCCCGGTGTCCGGTGTCTCATCCTGACCGGCGGTCACCGACCGTCGGGGGCGATCCTCGGCCAGGCCGCCGAGAAAGGCCTGCCCATCCTCTCGGTCCGGACGGACACGCTGACGACCGTCGAGCGGGCCGAAGACGTCGTCCGGAGCGGCCGGACGCGCGACGCGGAGACCGTCGACCGCATGCGGACGCTGCTGACGGAACACGCGGCCGTCGACGCGATCCTCGGCGGCGAGTGACCGCTCGAGGGGGCGGGCGGCCGACCGGCACCCGCCACCTCCAGTCGGGTCTGGAGACTGTCACGTCTGACCAAGAATTAAGAGCCAGCCACGCGTGAACTCCGATATGGACGACACTCCGCAGGAGATCACGAGCCTCGTGGGACGCGAGGTGTACTCGAACGGCGGCGTCTTCGTCGGCGACGTCGAGGACATCCAGTTGAATCTGAACGGCGAGGCCGTCACCGGACTCGCGCTCGGTAATTTAAACGGCGAACTGTTCCGGGAGGAGGCCCGTGCCGACCAGGGCGTCATCGTTCCCTACCGGTGGGTTCGGGCGGTCGGTGACGTCGTGCTCGTCAACGACGTCATCGAGCGCGTCCGCGAGCCCGACGAAGAACAGGACGAAGTAGTCGCCTAGGAACCGTTCGACCCTTCTGCTCCGTCGACGCCCATCGCGTCGAACAGCGTTCGTTTGACCGCTTCTTCCGTCAGCTCGAGCAGCGTGTCCCTGGTGTCATCCGAGATTTCGATCCCCGTAAAGATGCCGAGCGGGATCTCCGCGCTGGCCTGCGTCGAGTGGCCCGCCGTCTCGCCCATCTCGCCGTAGGCGTCGTCGAGGACCTTGCCGATGTTGATGCGGATGTCCTTCGAGCGGCCGGCGAGGAAGATGGTCTCGTCGGCGATGCCGAAGACGGCGGTCGTCGTCACGCCCTCGAGGTTCAGGAGGTGGCTCGCAGCCTGAGTCAGCGCCTCGCGGTCGCGGACGAGGCCGGCGTTCGAGACGAGGTGGCTCCCCTGGACGTCGCGGTTGGCGATCGCTTCCGCGAGGACGTCGAGCGTCTCGGGGGACATCGACGGCGACTCGACCTGCTCTAAGGTGTCGTGGTTCGCGAACGGATAGAGGTAGGCGGCGGCGGTGAGGTCCGCGGGTGTCGTGTCGCGTTTGAAATCCAGGGTCTCCGCGCGGATGCCGTAGAGGAGCGCAGTGGCGACCTCCTCCGAGACGTTCATATCGAACTCCTGGATGTACTTCGTCACGATCGTCGACGTCGAGGACATGTTCGGCCGGATGTCGACGAACTCGGGTTCGATGTCGGTGTCCGGCTCGTGGTGGTCGATCAGCAGGTCGACCTCGAGGTCGATCTCGCTCGAGGTCGCGTGGTCGACCAGCGCGACGGTGTCGTACACCGACTGGTCCTCGATCTCGTTCCACTGAACGAGGTCGATCCCCAGCAGGTTGACGAACGCGCGGTTCTCCTGGTGGCCCACGTCGCCGAGGTAGACGATGTCCGACTCGACGCCGAGGTGGTCGGCGATCGCCTGCATCGCGGCCGCGCTCGCGATCGAGTCCGGGTCGGGACTGTCCTGGGTCACGATCGCCATTCGCGAGGAGGTCCGGCCGATCAGCTCGGCGAGTTTCCCCGCGTTGTACTCGAGTT
>LKMK01000149.1 GCA_001563805.1 Natrialbaceae archaeon B1-Br10_E2g2 | reverse complement strand
GGCGGGAGCGACTCGAGCGTCCGACCGACCGCCTGAGCGGACCCTGCTGACCGCGGCCGCCCGTCGCCCGGGCGACCGTGAGCTCGCCCTCATCGATTTTCGAACCGCCCGGACGAACGTCGGAGCCACCTCAGTCGTAGTCGTCGAGAAACGAACAGAGCACGTCGTTCACTCGAGGGGCGTCCTCGACGAACAGACAGTGTGAGCCACCCTCGACGAGTTCGAGGCGGGTGGTGGTGATTTTCTCGTCGAGCAGCCGGGCGTTCTCGACCGGAACGACGCGGTCGTTCGTCCCGTGGACGACGAGCGTCGGGACCCTGATCTCGTGGAGTCGGTCGCTGACGTCGAACGCGAGGACGGCCGCCGCCTGTGCCTCGCGAGCCGGCTCGCCGGCGTCCTGCTCGAGTCGCCACTCGAGGATCCGGTCGATGAGGTGTGGGTTGCGGTTGGTGAACCCCTCGTTGAACGCCGGGCGCATCCGGTGGCGAAGCGTCTCGCGCTCGCTCGCTCCCTTTGGGGTGTCGAAGATGTGTTCCTGGGTCTCCTCGGGCACCGGGACGGCGTCCGGGCCGCCGTGGCTCGTACACAGCAGCGTCAGCGTCTTCGCGCGGTTGTACTCGATCGCGTACTGCTGGGCGATCATCCCGCCCATGCTCGCGCCAACGAGGTGGACGTTTCGCGTGCCGACGTCGTCGAGGACGGCCTCGAGGTCGGCGGCCAGTCCCTCGATCGAGTAGCCGGCCAGTTTGAGGAGGACGGGCGCACGCAGTTTTCGTGGGAGCCGCGGGACGAGCGGCGGGAGACCGACGTCAGACCGACCTGTCCCGCGGTTGTCGGGGGCGATCACGGCGTGGTCGCCGGCGACGGCCTCGCGTTGCCACCGCCACATCCACCGGCCGTACCCGAGTCCCTGGACGAAGACGACCGGCGCGCCGTCGCCCTCGTCGTACTCGTAGTAGATCGACACGCCGTCCCGAGTCGCACGTGGCATGCCCGAACTGACGTATCGGATCCCCTTGAAATCGACCCTCCCAGCGGCACCGATCGTCTCGAGCAACGACCGATTGTAACTGTGGGTTACCGCCACCGCCGCGGCGGCGACGCGACCTTCGGCTGACCGCGGCTCTGAGCCCGTCGCGGTCCGATAGTCGGTACCGCAGTAACCACCAGTTACCGTCCGTACAGGGTAACCAGCGTGTTTATGCCGTCGGAGTGATATCGAGGCACAGATGCAGCGACTTCACGCCCGGTACCCGTTTCTCGAGGCGGCCCGCGAGTCGGTGGCGACGGCGGCCGTCGACCTCGCGGTCGTCGTCGAAGAGGACCAGGCGGTCGTCGACCGCGCCCGCGAGCGCGTCCTGAGCGCGCTGGGTGACGGGACGATCGGCGAGCCACACCGCGACGCGCGGACCGAGTTGCTCTCGTACCCGGTCGCTCGCGTGCTCGTCTCGGTCGTCGACGAGCGCGTCCTCGTCCGCCGGTACGCCCGGGCGGAAGCCGAGACGGCCCACGAGCGGTTCGTCGCGGACCTCGAGGATACGACCGAGCTGAAAAGCGTCGAGTCGACGGCCCTGGAGTTTTCGGACCTGCTCGCGGAGTTCGACCTCGAGTCCGCGGTCTACGAGCGTGGCGACGACGAGTATCGGATCGAGGTCGGCACCTACCTCCCGCTCGCGGCGGGCTGTTGGGGCGACGAGTGGCGACTCGTCAACCGACCGCTCGTCGACGGCGAGGTGCCGGTCGACGAGGGCGACCTCCATGCGCTCTTGCGGGAGGCGATCAAGAGCCGGATCGAAGACGGCCTCCCGTTCGACGTGCCCGACGCCATCGCGGACGAACTCGAAGACGACGTCGCGGAGATCAGGGACGTCCTCGCCGACCTCGATCTCACCCGCGAGATCGATACGGTCGTCCCCGACCTCTTCCCGCCGTGTATGAAGGCGTTGCTCGACGACGTCCAGAAGGGCGAGCACCTCCCACACCACTCCCGCTTCGCGATCACTTCCTTCTTGACGAGCATCGGGATGAGTACCGACGAGATCGTCGACCTCTACCGGGTGAACGCCGGCTTCGGCGAGGACATGACCCGCTACCAGACCGACCACATCCGCGGGGAGACCTCGCCGACGGAGTACTCGCCGCCCTCGTGTGCGACGATGCAATCGTACGGCGACTGCGTGAACAAAGACGACCTCTGTGAGCGCATTCCGCACCCGATGGCCTACTACGAAGAACGGATCGACGACGCCGAAGACGACGACTTAGAGGACTGGCGCGAACGCGACGAGGAAGCCACGAGCGCCGAGTAACTCGGAGCAGCGAACGCCTTACTTCTCCGACGGGTCGTCGGAGAGCTCGTCGGCCTGCCGCTGAATCTCCTGGAGCGCCCGCTCCTGTTCGCTCCGGGCCAGCCCACCCGATTCGACGTGTCGGCCCTCGTACTGCCAGGACGGGATCGCGTTCCAGACGCTCGAGTCGTCGTCTTCGGCGGTGTTGCCCCCGTCGCGGTCGGCCCCTGCCGTGGCGCCACGTCGGGCGACCAACACGACAGCGACGATGGCGAGCGTCGCCAGCCCGATCGCGGCGAGCGACGGCTCGACGGCGACGGACGAGCGCAAGAGCAACGAGGAGCCGAGCAACACGAACGCGAGCCCGACGGCCAGCGGCCACAGAAACGATCGGCCGCCGTCGGTCGGCTCGCTCTCGGGGCTGGTCATATCTCGTATCAGTACTACACCGGCAAAAGCGTGGCGCGGCAGTCCGTACTAGACGGCGCTCTTCGCGTCAGCGTCGTCGTCCTCGAGGCCCTCTCCGGGTTCGTTCAGCACGAACGCCAGGGCGAGGCCGACGCCCAGCAACAGGAAGATAAAGCCGATGATGGCACCGACGAGCAGTTCCGCACCGTCGGGAGAGAGCACGCTGTCGTCGCCGCCGTAGGTGGAGCCGATGGCGACCATGGCGCCAAGCATGGCGATGACGACGGCGACCGCGACCACGATTTCGATGATCCGCTCGCGCTCGAGCATTATGCGGTGAATTTCGTCGGCCGGATCAAAAGCGCTTCGAAGGACTCGAGCGGCGAGGGCCGCTCGCGAGTACGCCGTCGTCACGCCTGCTCGAGCTGGCGGAGCTGTTCGATGCGTTTCTCGGTAGGCGGGTGTGTGCTGAAGAGTCGGCCGACGACGCCGGACTTGATCGGAATGATGAAGAAGGCGTTCATCTCCGCTTCCTCGCGCATGTCGTTTTTGGGGACGCGGTCCATCTCGCCGGCGATCTTCACGAGCGCCGAGGCGAGCGCCGCTGGATTGCCGGTGATGGCGGCCGCGCCGCGGTCGGCTGCGTACTCGCGGTACCGGGAGAGCGCACGAATGAGGATGTAGCTGATGATCCAGACGACCAGCGAGGCGACGATGGCGACGACGATCCCGCCACCCTGTCGGTTCCGGCCGCCGCCGAACAGCGCCCCCCAGCGGACGATCATGAACGCGATCGTCGAGAGAAACGAGGCGATGGTCATCACCATCATGTCCCGGTTCTTGACGTGGGCGAGCTCGTGGGCGATGACGCCGTCGAGTTCGTCCCGGTCGAGCGTGTTCATGAGGCCCGTGGTCACCGCGACGGCCGCGTTCTTCTGGTTGCGCCCGGTCGCGAAGGCGTTGGGGACGTTCGAGTCGATGACGGCGACTTTCGGTTTCGGGAGGTCGGCCTGCTGGGAGAGGCGTTCGACCGAGCCGTGTAGCTGTGGGTACTCGTCGGCCGTGACCTCCGTTGCACCCATCGTCCGGAGCGTGAGCGTGTCGCTGAAGTAATACTGCACGAGCGACATCCCCCCGAACAGGAGCGCGAAGACGACCAGTCCACCGCCGACGTACGCCGTAAGGACGCCAGCGAAGACGATGTACAGCGCGAACAGCAAGAACATCGTCAGGAACATCCGAAATCGCAACCCCCAGTCAGCCTGCCAGTCCATACGGGCCCTATGGGGTCGAGCCGAATAAGTGTCACCAACGCGACTTCCGAGAAGTGGTATTTCGGTTGACATGCAGCGTCGGCGGACGTCGAACCCCTTCGTTTCGCATGGAGAGTCCGAGACGTGACACCGTCTGACACGTCGAGGTCGGCCGTCGTCTGACGCACGTCTGACATCCACCCGAACCGATGGTCGATTTTTCCGCGTGAGTTCGACGACCGGCCTCGTTCGGCTCTCGCGGCCGATATCGGGCCTTCCAGCGCCCACGCAGGATGTCGATGCCGGACGGCTCGAGAACCCCAACCCCCTCGTTTCGCCTCGAGCGACTGGCCAGAGTCCGCTATCGGCTCGGCGACAGGTCTCGGTGACCGTGCCATCATCACGGAGGCACGCGCTGGGACGACGGCGCGAGCCGGCCGGCACGAGCGAGAGCGGGCCGCTTAACTCGATCAGTCGTCAACGAGGGGTAATGAGTGATTCGCGTGCGTTCTGTCCCCGGTGTGGGGAGCCAGTGCCCGATCGATCGGCGGCGGACGCCGACGGGCACGCGGCCGATCCGCTCCGTCCGGGCGCCGAGGTCGAACTCTGTGATGCGTGTTACTTCGACGGGTTCGACTTCGTGGACGCGCCGGACCGGATCGACGTGCGAGTGTGCGCCCAGTGTGGGGCCGTCCACCGCGGGAACCGGTGGGTCGACGTCGGCGCCGACGACTACACCGACGTCGCGATCGAGGAGGTCAGTAAAGCACTGTCCGTCCACGTCGACGTCGACGACGTCGCCTGGCAGGTCGAGCCCGAGCAGATCGACCCGAACACGATCCGGATGCACTGTTATTTCACCGGCGTGGTTCGGGGGACGCCCGTCGAGGAGGAGCTGCTGATCCCCGTCAAGATCGCCCGCCAGACCTGCACCCGCTGTGGGCGGATCGCCGGCGACTACTACGCCAGCATCGTGCAGATCCGGGCCGAAGATCGGACGCCGACGAGCGAGGAGATCGACCGCGCAAAAACGATCGCAAACCGGGTCGTCGCCGACATGGAGGCGACGGGCGATCGAAACGCGTTCATCACCGAGATGGGCGAGGTCGACGACGGGCTCGACATGCGGGTCTCGACCAACAAGATCGGGAAGAAAATCTCGAACAAGATGGTCGAGGAGTTCGGCGGGACCGTCACCGACGCCGAGACGCTCGTCACCGAGGACGAAGACGGCAACGAGGTCTACCGCGTCACCTTCGCCGTCCGCCTGCCGCCGTACCGGCCCGGCGACGTCATCGACCTCGCGGACGACGACGATGGACCCGTGCTCGTCCGCAGCGCCCACGGCAACCTCAAGGGAACGCGAGTGACGACCGGCGAGCGCTACGAGGCCAGCTACGAGGACGGCGCCTCGCCCGACGCGCGGAAACTCGGCCGACTCGAGGACGGCGTCGAGACGACGGTCGTCACCGTCGAGGACGAAAACGCCGTCCAGGTACTCGACCCCGAGACCTACGAGGCCAAGACCGTCTCCCGACCGGCGTACTTCGATCCCGACGCTCAGACGGTGCCCGTACTGAAAAGCCGCGCCGGGCTGCACGTCCTCCCCGACCCCGATCCGAAAACGGAAGACGACGCGGAGACGGAGTACTACGACCCGTACACGGACCGTGGCGAGAGCGATGCCTGAGGACACGTCGGACGACGACCTCGAGCCGACGCTGCCCGACCCGGACGCCGACGCGCCGCTGGCCGTCGTCGTCGAGAACTCGCGCGCGGAGACGGCTATCGAGTCGCTCCGGGCCGAAGGCGTCTACGACGACTCGAGACGCGTCCGAGCGGTGAGCGACGCGAGTCGAGAGCGGATCGAGGGGGACGCGAGCCGTGAAGGCGAGGACGGCCCCGGCCGTATCGCACTGCCCGTCACCGAATCGCCGGCCGAGACGCCCGTCCTCGAAGTCGTCCGCCAGGTCGATCCCGAACGCCGGAGTCCGGACCTCGAGGACCTGCTGGCCGACCGTGGCTGGAGCGAGGCCGACCTCGAGTCCGCGCCGGGCTCGTGGGCCGTGATCGGCTCGGTGCTCCTCGTTCGGCTCCCGGCGGACTGTCCGGACGAAACCGAGGTCGCCGAGGCGTTGCTCGAGCTCCACGGCGAGGCCGACAGCGTGCTGGCCGACGAGGGGATCGAAAACGACGGCACGTCGGGGACCTACCGCGAGCCGCGGACGCGCCTGCTCGCGGGCGATTCGGACACCGAGACGATCCACACGGAACACGGCACACGATACGGGCTCGATCCCGCCGCCGTCATGTTCTCGCCGGGCAACCAGGCCGAACGCGCGCGGATGGGCGAGGTCGCTCGCGAGGGCGAGCGCGTCTTCGACATGTTCGCCGGCATCGGCTACTTCACGCTGCCGATGGCCCGGGCCGGGGCGTCCGTGACCGCGACCGAACTGAACCCCACCGCCTTCCGGTACCTCCTCGAGAACGCGATGCTGAACGACGTCGCCGGCCGGGTCGACGCCTACATGACCGACTGTCGTGACCTCGCGGGCGAGCTCGAGGCCGACCGGATCGTGATGGGGTACTACGGCTCGAGCGAGTCGGCGGCGGACGACGGCGACGACGCGGGTGCAGACGATAGCGAGGCCCCGGCGGCCGACCACGGCACCCGCAGGGACGAAGCCCACGAGTTCCTCCCCGCCGCACTCGAGGCGCTCTCTCCCGGCGGCGTCGTCCACTACCACGAGGCGACGCCCGAATCCCGGCTCTGGGACCGGCCGCTCGAGCGACTCGAGGTCGCCGCCGACGCGGCCGACCGGGAGCTGTCGGTGCTCGAGAAACGACGGGTCAAAAGCCACAGCGCGGGCGTCGCCCACGTCGTCGTCGACGCCCGGTTCGACTGACGAGCGTCGGTCGGTGGGTTTCAAGCGACGAACGGCAGTCGCTGGCAACCGATGACGGGCGACGGTCGTCGGCGTGACGACTCCCGCCGGTCGGTGACGGTCGTGACATTCATGCTGCCAGAGGCTGAGAGTCTACGTATGAACATGAGCAAGATCATGGCCGTCCTCTTCTCCGTCCTTATGGTGACCTCCATGATCGCCTGGGGCGCACTCGCCGCGTTCTGAGCGGTCGTCAGGGCGTCGGCAGGCGCCGAGCCATCGACGAATCCTCCCGATCGGTTAGCCGTCGGTATCCCAAACGTCCGCCAGCGGACTCGAGCCCGACGAGCGTCGGCGGTTCGACCGCGACCAGCTCCGTTCGCGGTCGGCGCCACCGCTTCGAGTTGACGTCGAGGCGTTGCTCGTGCGTCCGTTTGTGCGTCCGCTCGTCGAGACGCCGCCCGATCGGCCAGCGCTCGAGGAACCACCGAGGGCGGCCTGCGGGTCGAACGCGGGCAACTCGGGCTGGCTCATGCGCTCGACCTGCTCGGCGAACCAGTCGGGCGTATCCGTGCGCGCGCGCTCGAAGAGATCGAGCAGGCTCGAGTCGGCGAGGTAGGTCGAGCCGTGATCGTCGGGTGCGCGGACGACGCGGCCACAAGCCTGGATGACGGTCCGCAACGCGGCGCGGTAGTACCACGCCCACTGACCCTCTTCGAGTCGGTGGGCCACTCTCGAGTCGCCCGTGTTGAGGAACGGCGCTTTACAGAGGACCTGCCAGCGACAGAGGTCGCCTTTGAGGTCGAGTGCCTCCTCCATCTTGACGGAGACGAAGACGTCGGGGTCGTCGGTCGCTTTCCAGGCCTCCAGGTCGGCGTCGCGGCCGTCGCGGTCGTGGACCCGGATGCGGTCACCGACGCCGAAATCGGCGAGGAGGTCGGCGAGCCGCCCCTGGATGTCGTAGGAGTGAGCGTGGATCAGTCCCTTCTCGTCGGGATGAGCCTGCATGAGCCGGACGATCGTGCGGGCGATCTTCGGCGTGGTCTCCTCGCGGTGCTCGAAGGTCATCTTCCCCTGGGTGACGTCGTACAGCG
>LKMK01000148.1 GCA_001563805.1 Natrialbaceae archaeon B1-Br10_E2g2 | reverse complement strand
GGAAGAGTCTTAAATCCGCATGCCACAGATACGATTGCTTAGTCGGCACCGAAAGCGCGGATGGTCTAGTGGTAGGACCTGAGCCTTCCAAGCTCATGGCCCGGGTTCAAATCCCGGTCCGCGCACTTTTCGACGAACAGACGTGATGAGAAAATGCGCGAGAGAGATTTGAGACACGCGAGTCGCAGCGTCCGAACGGAGTGAGGACGACCGTCTCGCAGTCGGGTTCAAATCCCGGTCCGCGCATTGCTGCTGCGAGCAAATCCGCGAGCAACAGCAATCGAATAGGGATTGACTTATACTGAGGTTCTGCGAGCGAAGTGAGCGGGTTCTCAGGGGTAGGTCAGATCGAGACGCGACGTCGCTTGCACGTCCGTGCACGGCTCATACCGGCTCGAGGGACGAATCCCGTCGTATGGCCGGCACAACCACCCGATACGACGAAGGCGACGAGGTGGCGACGCCGGACGGCCCCGGCGTCGTCGCTGCCGTGGTGACCGACGACCTCGAGTTCCCCCAGGAGGGGGACGAACTGACCGACGTCGTCGACGAGGACGTGGACCCGCTGGACGGGTTGCCGGAGGTGGGATCGGGAGAGCGTCCTCGAGTACTGGTCGTCGATCGGCGGCTCCTGGGCGGAATGCGCCGAGGAGATGGCCGACGAGGTCGGTGAGGAACGCGCGGGCGCGCACTGATCGGCGATGAAACACAAAGTGGTGCGGACGACGCGGTGGCGGAGTCGATTCCGAAGGGGCGTCACTCCTCGAGGGGGGAGTCCGCCGGGCGGTCGCCGAGATCGATCGTGACGGCGAAGACGAGCCCGAGGACCGTCCCGAACAGGACGTGACCGAGGAGACTCTCGACGGCCGTCGCAGGGAAGTCGTCGGCCGCCTGGGCTCCCAACGCCTCGATCCAGACGGGAAGGACGATAAGCGGCAGGATCGCCCAGATCGCCAGCCCAAAGACGAAGCCGGCGGCGACGACGCGGCTCATGACCCCGGTTCTCGAGAGCGCGTCGGTTTCGGCCGTCGTCTTGACGATCCCGAGGATCGGCTGTCGGGTGACGAGAAAGCCGAAGGCGATCCCGAGGACGACGCCGTGTGCGACGTGGATCGCCCAGCCGACGACGCCGACGGGCTCGAGGCCGTAGATTGCCGGGATCGCGGCCGCGAGGACGTCGGGATCGAACGCCCACATGAGGAGGCCGAACGCGGCGGCACCGAGCGCCCCGCCGAGTGCGCCACCCAGCGGCCAGCCCCAGCTGCTGTCGATGCCGACCAGGGACGTGTTCTGCGTATCCGAAGCCATAGTATGGTACCGTACCACAACCACGGACAAAACGGTTCGACCGGCACTCGACTGCCTCGGTCGCAGGTCCCACGAGTATTAGTGAGCCGCGGTCGAACGTCCGCCGTGACCCTCGAGTTCGACCTGCTGGGCTGGCCGCCCGACGGCCCGAAACTCCGGCTCGACTACCGGCGGTTCAGCTACGCCGGCAAGTTCGTCATGACCAGCACGGGGAAGGCGGTCGCGCGGGACGGCGACGAGATCGTCGCGGCCGTCGCGTTCAACGAGGACCGGACCGACGCGGAGACGCTGTGGCTGCGCTACGTCACCGTCGACCGACATCGACGCGGCGAGGGGATCGGCCCCCGACTCTGCCGGTTCGCCCGCGATCGGGCGCTCGAGCGGGGCTACGACCGGCTCCGAATCGCCGTCAACAACCCGTTCGCCTACGAGGCGCTGTATCGGGCCGGATTCGCCTACACAGGCGAAACGACGGGGATCGCCGAGTTGGTTCTCGAGCACCCCCGGCCGGCCGACGTGCCCGACGACGCCGACGCGGGCTCGGGCCCGCGAGGGCGCTACCAGGCGGGGCTCGAGGCGTTTCGCGAGCGCGACCTCTCGGCGGAAGAGGAGACCTTCCTCGAGTCCCGGCGCGGGAGCGATCCGCCGGCGGCCGAGGAAACCAACGTTTGAAAGTCCGACGCGCCCAACGTCGGGGCAATGGGAAACGCAGCACTTCGCGACATCGCCGTCATCGAGGAGATTCCCTTCGACGACGTCTCGGGCGTCGTCGCCGTCGACGCGCACAACTGGCTCTACCGGTACCTGACGACGACGGTCAAGTGGACCTCGAGTGATCGGTACACGACCGCCGACGGCACCGAGGTCGCCAACCTGATCGGCATCGTCCAGGGGCTCCCCAAATTCTTCGAACACGACGTCACGCCGGTGATGGTCTTCGACGGCGGCCCCTCCGAGCTCAAAGCCGACGAGATCGAATCCCGCCGCGAGCAACGCGAAACCTACGAGGAGCAACTCGAGGTTGCCCGCGAGGAGGGCGACGAGGTCGCCATTGCTCAGCTCGAGTCCCGGACTCAGCGACTGACGCCGACGATCCAGGAGACGAGCCGCGAACTGCTCCGGCTGCTCGACGTGCCGATCGTCGAGGCCCCCGCCGAGGGAGAGGCCCAGGCTGCACACATGGTCCGACGCGGCGACGCCGACTACGTCGGCTCCGAGGACTACGACGCCCTGCTGTTCGGCGCACCACTCACACTCCGGCAACTGACGAGCAAGGGCAATCCCGAGCTGATGGATCTCGAGGCGACGCTCGAGAAACACGACCTCACGCAGGAACAGCTGATCGACGCCGCCATCCTGATCGGGACGGACTTCAACGCGGGCGTCTCCGGCATCGGACCCAAGACGGCGCTCAAAGCGATCACCGAACACGGCGATCTCTGGAGCGTCCTCGAGGCCCGCGGGGACAGCGTCGAACACGGCGACCGCGTCCGGCAGCTGTTTCGGGACCCGAACGTGACCGACGAGTACGAGTTCGACACCGCAATCGAGCCGGATATCGAGGCTGCCCGCGAGTACGTCTGTGAGGAGTGGGCCGTCGACGCCGACGAGGTGGCCCGCGGCTTCGAGCGCATCGAAGAGAGCGTCACCCAGACCGGACTGGATCGCTGGACCTGAGCCTCGGCCACACGTATTCTCCCGCTCAGTGACGACGCCCGAACGGCGACTCGAGATAGGCGAGGTCCGCCGCGTTTCTGACGGCGCCGACCGAGGAGAGGTAGCCGACGCCAACGGTTGCTTTGAGCGTCTTCGCCGCCCGGCCGGTGACGACCGCGGGACCGACCTGTGCGACGGCGTCGTCGCCGACGCTGACGACCCAGCCCGGCGAGTCGTAGCTGTAGGTCTCGAGTTCGGGCCCGGGGTCGTCGGCGACGCGCGCTCCGTCGATAGCCTCGCCGACATCGGCGTCCCGGTCGAACCCCCCGCCCTCGAGGTCGGCGTCGACGACTCGACGGACGTTCTCGGCGGCCGTCCGTGCCTGTCGAACGGCCGTTTGCGCGCTCGCGGGGACCGCCTCGCCGGTGGCGTCGACGACGCGGGCCGCATCGCCCAGCGCGAACGTCCGCGCGTCGAGCCGCAGGTCGGCTTCGACGGTCGGCCGGTCGCCGTCGAATGCGTCCGCACCCTGGATGCCGCCGGTCCAGACGAACAGGTCGGACGGGAGTTCCTCGCCGGACTCGAGGGCGACGCGACTCTCGTCGGCGCGCGTAACGGCGGCACCGGTACGGACGTCGACGCCCTGGGCGTCGAGCGTGCGCGCGACCGCTCGCTGGAAGTTCTCGGGAAACGACGGGGCGACGCTGTCGAACTGCTCGAGCAGCGTCACCGTCGCGTCGCTCCCGCGCTCGGAGACGAGGACGGCGAGCTCGCCAGCGACCTGGATCCCCGAGAGGCCGGCCCCGCCCACGACGATCCGGAACTCGTCCGCCCGACACCCCTCGAGTGCGCGAGCGCGAATCCGGCTGGCGTGGGGGAGTCGCTTGAGCGGGATCGCGTGTTCGCGGACGCCGTCGATCCCGTAGAAGGCGGTTCGGGCGCCGAGACAGATCGCCGCGACGTCGTAGGAGAGCGATCCGTTCGAGAGGGTAATCGTCCGCTCGTCACGATCGATTCCCTCGACGGTGGCGACGCGAACGGACGCGGTCTCGAGCACTTCGGGCAGCGAGATCGAGATCTCCGAGGTCAGCTCCGGCCGGCGGATCACGCGGTGGAGTTCGTGCTGGACGAGGTGGTCCGGCGACTCGTCGACGACGGTGAGGTCGACGCCGTCGGGGAGGGTATCCTCGAGCAGTCGCGAAAGCGTCAGTCCGGCGTACCCGGCACCGAGAACGACGACGTGCATGGACCGAGCTACGGACTCGAGAGACATAGGTGTGCGCGAAGTGGAGCCCTGACGGCCGTCCGCCTGGCGCCAGTTGGCCTCCGCAACCGACGGAAACGATACGACGCTGCCGGTGAACGATCGACCGGAAGGAACCCGACCGCTGGTGATCCGAACCGAAACGATCGAGGACGCGACCATCGAAGACAGATCAACATGACCGCGCCATCAGTGACCGAGAGCCGACTCGAGCGCGCCCGCGACGCCCTCGCCGAGCGCGACCTCGAGGCGCTCATCTGCTTTCCGAGCTCGAACCTCACCTACCTCTCGGGGTTCGAAGACGAGCCGATGGAGCGACACCTGTTCCTGTTCGTCACCCCCGAGCGGGCGCTGTTCGTCGCCCCCGAGATGTACGACCACCAGATCCGCGAGGCGTCGCCCGTCGAGGACGTCCGGACGTGGAGCGACGACGAGGACCCGACGCGGCTGCTCGAGGCCGTCGGTGACGACCTCGGCATCGGCGAGGGCCGACTCCTGGTCGACGACCGCATGTGGGCGCTGTTCACCCAGGATCTCCGGGCGACGTTCCCGGACGCGACGTTCGGGCTGGCGAGCGAGGTGCTCGAGGCCCTGCGGATCCGCAAGGACGAGGCCGAACTCGAGGCGCTTCGTGAGGCAGCACGGATCTCTGATCGGGTCAGCGAGGAGATCCGGGCGTTCGGACCCGCGGCGATCGGGATGACCGAGGCCGAACTCGCCGCCGAGATCGAAACGCGACTCGAGGACGCAGGCGGCGCCGGCGTCTCCTTCGAGACCGTCGTCGGGGGCGGGCCGAACGGCGCTCGACCGCACCACCGTCACGGCGACCGCGAGATCGAACCCGGCGACCCCGTCGTCCTCGACTTCGGCACCCGGTACGAGGGTTACCCCGGCGACCAGACCCGAACGGTCGTCTTCGACGGGGAGCCCTGCGAGCGATTCCTGGACGTCCACGATGCGGTCCTCGAGGCCCACCACGCGGGCGTCGAGGCTGTCGGTCCTGGCGTCGAGGCGCGCGAGGTCGACCGCGCCGCCCGGCAGGTGCTCGAAGAGCGCGGCTACGGCGAGGGTTTCATCCACCGGACGGGCCACGGCGTCGGCCTCGACGTCCACGAGCCGCCGTATATCACGAGCGAAAACGATCGCGAACTCGAGCCCGGGATGGTGTTCAGCGTCGAACCCGGCGTCTACCTCGAGGGCGCGTTCGGCGTCCGGATCGAAGACCTCGTGGTCGTCACCGACGACGGCGTCGAGCGGCTGAACGACTCGCCACGGACCTGGCGCCCCCTCGAGGGGCGTGAGTAACGACTGGAAGCCGGTATACACAGCCCCGGACGGCCGTGCGAGCGGGTGAGGCCGACCGTCGGTAGCTCGCTACCGGGAGCCGAGCGCGTCGGCGATCGATTCGACCGTTTCGACCTCGAGGTCGTGTTCGTCGGCGATCTCGGCCACCGTCGACGCGCTGGGCTCCCGGGCCGGCGGGTGGCCGTCGGTGACGAACGGCTCTAACTCGGCGTCGCTGACGTTCAGGTTCACGGCGTCCCAGCGTGCGTAGTGGCCGAGCGCGTCGAAGTACGCTTTCGTTGCACGGCGCTCGTCCCGGTCGAACTCGGCGACCAGCAGCGTCTCCTCGTTCAGGACGGGGCCGGCTTTGACGATCCCCGCGGGGTTGACGAGCATGCTCCCGCCGGCGGCGATGTTGAACCCGATCTCGTCCCAGTCCTCGAGCACGTCGTCGCTCACGTAGGCGGAACTCGAGATGACGAACGACTGGGTCTCGAAGGCGTACTCGCGCATCGCGGGATACTGATCGCAGGTGTCGACCGCCTCGAGGTCGGTCGCCTTCGACTTGTCGCCGGGGTGGCCGTGTTGCTCCCAGAAGCCCGGCCAGACGGCGGGGTGGATCTCCTCGCCCATCGCGGCGAGGGCACCCTTTGGCAGAGTCATGTGGTTCTCGTAACAGATCAGGCCGCCCATCCGGCCGACGTCGGTGTCGTGGGTGTCGAGCGTCGAGGGATCGCCCCGCCCCCAGATCGTCCGTTCGCCGTGGGTCGGCATCAGTTTCCGGTGTCTGCGAACGAGGTCACCGGAGCGGTCGAAAAAGAACAGCGAGTTGTACAGCGTCTCGCTGCCCGGTCGCTCCGAGCGTTCGTTCGTCCCCAGAACGACGTGGCAGTCCGCCTCGTCGATCGTCTCGCCGAGGATCTCGAGGGCGTCGTCCTCGACCGAGAGGCTGTTCTTCTGGAGGTCGACCATCAGTTCGGTCCAGCGATCGATCGAACAGCCCCGCCAGTAGGGATAGCCGGGAAAGTACGTCTCCGGAAAGACGAGGACGTCGACGTCCCGTGCGCCGGCTTTCTCGATCCACTGGCACGTCTTCTCGAGCGTTCCCTCCTTGTCGTGGTAGACGGGCTCGACCTGTGCGGCAGCCGCGGTAAACTGCTCTGCGACCATGCAGGAAACGTGCTAACGACCCACAAAAACTTACTGTCGCCTTGCAGACAGTATGGGTGAAAGTACCGTCACGTGCTGCAGGCGCGGACGGACGGTGAGTGAGAGCGCCAGAGCCGCCCCATCGCACGACGGCCCGATTTTAGAACAGGTGATCGTCTTCTTCGAGCAGTCGGGCGGGGCCGCCGACCTCCCAGACGGTCGTGGAGACGCCGCAGTCGGCGATCTGTTCTTCGACGTACTCGGCGTGCTCGTCGGTCGTGTTGACGTAGACGGTGGCACCCGTGTCAGTCGAGAAGTAGACCGGAATGTCCTCTTCCTCGCGGAGTTCGCGCACGCGGTTGAAGATGGCGAGGGTCGCGGGCTGCCAGTAGAGCCAGGCGGAGGGGCCGGTCATCGTCGTCGCCGCGAGCGAGAGCGAGTCGTGTTCGGCGAGTTCGAACGTCCGCTCGAAGTCGTCGCTTCGCAGGGCGTCGCGCATCTCGGCGATCTGTTCGTGGATGTGTGCGTTCCGGGCCTGGAACATGTGACTGTCGGCGGCCTCGCGGTGGGCGTCTTCGGTCTCCTTGTGGTAGGGGACGAGCCCGACGACGATCTTCAGGTCCTCGTGGAGGTTCGTCGGAACCCGCTGGGAGCGACAGTCCTCGTCGTTCAGCCCGGTGTGCAGCTGTGAGAAGGCGCCGGTCACCGCGCGGGCCGCAGAGGCGGAACCCACGCGCGCGATGGTCGAGACCTCGGGCAGCGAGCAGTCGAGGTCGGCGGCCTCGGCGAGGGCCATCGCGGCGGCCGCAAAGCCTGACGAGGACGACCCCAGCCCGACGTTCGACGGGAAGCTGTTCTCGCTCTCGAGGCGGACCGGGTAGACGGTGTGGGCGGCGTCGGACATCGAGCGGGCCTTCTCGACGACGGCCTCGACGCGTTCCGCGGCCCGTCCCTCGAGTTCCTCGCCGTCGACGACGAAGGTGTCCTCGTCGTGGTCCATCGAGAACTCGACGGTCGTCCGCGTGTGGCTCGGCGCCGTACAGAGGCTGATGCTGTCGTGATACGGGAGTCGCTCGATCTCGTCGCGCATCCCGTGGTACTTGATGAGTCCCTGGATCGGGTGGGCCATCGCGGTGGCTTTCATATCCTATCACGGACGTGATGGTCGCATAAAGGTCACGGCATCTGCCCGACCCCCCGGGCTCGAGCCTGCGGCCCCTCGAGCGGCGGTCACGCCGGCGGGACAACGATATACGTCTCGACGTGGGACGTTCGACGCTATGGCCGACGACGCCGAGGGACCGGTCTACTACGTGGTCAGCGACCTCCACATCGGCGGGGACGACCAGC
>LKMK01000147.1 GCA_001563805.1 Natrialbaceae archaeon B1-Br10_E2g2 | reverse complement strand
AGTCCGACGGGAACCGATACCGCACGGTCAACCTGCACCAGCCTGTTCTCGCGGATAATCCCGACGACCCCGAGGACGTGCTCGAAAACGGGCGGCTCTGGGACGCCAAAACCGACGAAACCGAGGTGATGTATCTCCTCGCCGAGGCGCTCGACGACCACGGCTTCAGTAACATGCTCGAGTTCTTCGAGAACGAGTATCCCGACCCGGAGACGGGCGAGTCCCCCAGCGAGGAGTATCCCGGCGATTCGTTCGAAGACCGTGAGCTCCGTGCACAGGCGTTCTCGCGGAACGCAATCAAGACGCTGACACGCCCGATCTGGGACCCCGAGTATCGGGACAGTGACGACGTCGACTGGCCCGGTGGCGAGGAGTACGATAGCTGGCAGGCGTTCCGTGAACGGGGGATCTGGCACCCCGAACCGTGGGAGTACCGGAACCGGTGGCCATCCGAAGGCGGCGAGTTCGACACCGCGACCGGCCGGTTCGAGTTCTACTCGGAGACGCTCCGCCTCGGGACCGACCCCGAGGAGGATGAACTTCCGGACGACATCGACGACGTCGAACCGGGCTCGTTCGAGATCGACGAGCCGTCCGGACTCGAAGGGCACGCCGAGCGTCACGACACCGACGTCGACGACGTCCTCGAGGAGTGTAACTATCAGGCCAGGACGGATGGCGAGCCATACGCCTACGTCCCACACTACGAGGAGCCGTACAACGTCGGTGACGACGAGGCGTATCCGTTCAAGTTCGTCGATTACAAATCCGGCCTCAACCGTGAAGGTCGCTCGACCAACTGCTCGTGGTACCACGAGTTCGGTGACGTCGACCCCGGCGACGAGCCGTACAAGGACGTCGCAAAGCTGAATCCGCGCGATGCCGAGGCACTCGGCATCGAAGACGGCGACGAGATTCGAATCGAATCGCCGGCCGGAGCGATCGAAGTCACCGCAAAACGCTGGGAAGGCGTCAAGCCCGGAACGGTCGCCAAAACTTACGGACAGGGCCACTGGGCCTACGGTCGCGTCTCCGCGGACGAGTTCGGCGAGGAAGCCGGTGGCGCACACAGTAACAACATCATCACCGCCGAATACGACCGATTGAGCGGCAGTTCGGTCTACTACGGCGACGTTCAGGTCAACGTTGAGAAATTATAACCACATGAGTCACAGTCTGGCACACGAGCCCCTGGTAACACAGGAACGAACGCGGGCGAACAGCTATCGGCTCCTCTCGGCGCTGTACCAGGAGCCGACCGAACAGCTAGCGACGACGATCGAGGGGTGTGATCCGGCAGCGTACGAACTCGACGTCGAGCAGGTAGAGGCGACGCAGGCCGACCTCCAGGGATTGCGAATCGACTACGCGCGGCTGTTCGTCGGTCCGATGGAGGTGCCAGCACCGCCGTACGAATCGGTCTACGTCGATAACAGCGAACGCGTCATGACCGAGTCGACGACGGCCGTGGAGTACGCCTACCGAACGGAGGGGCTCGATATCGACCTGGACGAACCCGCCGACCACATCAGCGCACAGCTCGAGTTTCTGTTCCTCCTCGTCGTGACGGAAATCGAGGCGCTCGCTGCTGGTGACGAGGAGACTGCCCAGGAGTATCTCGAGAAACAGTACGAGTTCTCACGATCACATCTCGGGCGGTGGGTGGGTGAGTTTGCCGACAACGTGACCGCCCATGCGAGGACCCCGTTCTACGAGACGGTGGCAACCGAGACCGTGGCGTTCGTCGAGGGGGACGGGAAGCGGTTGCGCGAACGCCTCGAGACGCTTGGCGACGCCGGCATCGAAGCGGCACTCACGGAGGAAGATCATGAGTGACGATCCACCACTGTTGAGTCGGATCGAAGCCGTCGAAGACCCCGCGCTCGAGCGAACCCTCGGTGAGCTCGGGCTCGTCGAAGACGTCTCCGTCTCGGACGGCGTCGCGGCGGTCACACTCCGGTTCGACGCGCCGTATGCCCCCGACGAAAAGGCGATCGGCGATCGTCTCCGCGAGGTCGTCCGGGCCGCTGGGCTCGAGCCGGAACTCTCGGCGTGGGACGGCAACCCCGACCCGAACAATCCCCTCGAGTCCGTCCGAAACGTGATTCCGGTTGCCTCGGGCAAGGGAGGCGTCGGAAAGACGACAGTCGCGACGAACCTCGCTACAGCACTCGCAGAGCGCGGGGCAACGGTCGGCTTGCTCGATGCAGATATCTACGGGCCGAACGTCCCGGGGATGCTGGGCGTCGAGGCAGAGCCGGGCCTCTCGATGAGCGGCACACTCGTCCCGCCAGTGGTCGACGAACTCCGCGTGATGAGCATGGACTTCCTGACCGAGGGTGACGAGGATCCAGCAATGCTGCGTGGGCCGATGGTCGACAAACTCCTCGCGGAGCTCATCAGGGACGTGGAGTGGGGAACACTCGATTACCTGTTCGTCGACCTGCCACCCGGAACCGGGGACGAACAGCTCACGCTCATGCAGCACGTCCCCGTGACCGGTGCTGTCGTCGTCACGACGCCGGAGGATATCGCGCTCGGTGACGTGAGAAAGGGAATCCGAATGTTCCTCGACCAGGGGATCCCGGTGCTGGGTCTCGTCGAGAACATGAGTTCGTTTCACTGTCCCAGCTGTGGGGACGACCATCCGCTGTATGGCACCGGCGGGGGCGAGCAACTGGCGACGGAGTTCGACCTGCCGCTGCTCGCATCGATTCCGATGGATCCCGAGATACGCGCCAGCGGCGATGCAACGACCGCGGTAACGGTCGTCGAGGATACCCCTGCTGCCGATCAGTTCCGACAGCTTCGCGACGCGGTGACGAATCAGGTCGGCGCAGTCAATCGCGCCGCCGTTGCCGATCTCGACCCACAATCGTCGGACAACCCGCTCGTCGAGCCCACGCAGGGTGAAAAAGATGGACGGGAGGACCGGACCGAACAGCACGACGCGACGAGTTAAGCTCGTTGCCAGTCGATCACGTCGACGGTCTCGGGCGTGATACTGGCAGAAATATCCATAATCCGGTCGCGTGATTCCTCGACGAGTGCGGATGCAACGACGTACTGGCCGAGTTCCGGCGTCTCGAGTTCGTCATCGTCGCCGAACCGCTCGGGGACGGTCTCGCTGATTCGTTTCCAGTTACCCTCGGCCGTATAATACAGCAGGTAGACCGTCCGTGCGTCGGCCAGAGCGCCACTCACGCGGCCCATCTCTGTCAGACGAGGAGCTTCGAACTCCTCGGCAAACTGTGGGGCGACGGTCGGCGAGAAATCGGTGCCGAACTCCTCCGTGTGTTCGTGGACAAACGGGACGAGCGTCGACCCGATGCTCGTCAACGCAGTGGCGAGGACGTGTTCTCGGTCATCCTCGGCGTCGTCGACGTGTTCGACGAAAGTCAGGTGCTCATCGACGAGTATGGCTCCGTAGACGAACGTCGCGTCGGAGAGTTGGGTTCGGAGTTCCTCGCTTTCGAGCGGAGAAACGGGCATACGCAACGGTTGTCCGGATGTGCTTATGGGTGTTTCGACGGGGCGAGCAACGGTCATCGGGCTATGCGTTCGATCACCCACCGGCCGACAAACCGTCGGTGACACGCCACCCGGAACCCGAGGTACTATGCACACCGAGGCTATGCAACTGAGCCGCAGGCCCATTCGAGGTTCGTGTTCGGTATCGACCCGCTATGTACTCGTCCTGCACTGAGCGTCCCCCACCCTCGCAGATCGAGCCAGATGTCGTGCAACGTCCGCGCCCCGAACAGGAAGTCGTCTACACACACTTCGAGGGCGTCATCGAACCGTCTGACGGGTGAGCCCAGGTGCGCGTTTACAGCAAAGGGGAGGCCTGGCCGTCGATCAATGCTCAGAATCCAATAGTTACAACTCGTCTAGAAGCTCGGCGACTGCGGTCAGGCTTTCGAGTTCCAGGGTCGGCTCGGCGTCGAGCTGGCGGGTAGCATTGTGATCCCGACGGAGAAAGACGGTATCGAACCCCGCCCGGTTCCCAGCGACGACGTCGCTCTCGCTGTCGCCGACGTACACGGGGTTCGAACAGCCCAGTTCGCTCGCCGCTGTCTCGAGGTATCGCGGGTCCGGTTTCTTTTCTCGAAGGCTTTCGAGCGTGGGGGGTCTGGCCTGGACGGTCTCGATACAGTCACGAAGCCCATACTCCGTGAGGACGAACTCGACGATTCGAGTCTGGTTGTTGCTGACGACTCCGGTCGGAACGGTAACGCGCTCGAGACACGTCGCGTCCTCGTAGGGTGCCTTCCTCCCGGCCTTGGTTTCCGCTCGAAGCGTCGTTTCGATTCGGTCCTCTCGATGGCGCCAGAGCGTGTCGGGATCGATACCGTATCGTTCAGCAGCATCGCTCAGCTCGGTCTCCGAGACGTTGATCGTGATTGCGTCGACGTCCGTCGGGTTCGGATCCGAGACCCCAGCGTCGGCAAACGCGTCGATAGCCGCGTTCCGTAACACCTGCCGTGAACAGAGTGTGACGATCACCCCATCGTGGTCCAGAAGGAGGCCATCGTATCGCGTGCCACTCATTGGGTGATAGACGAACCCTTGGCTACTGAGCGTACTGGTACCGGACAACCGGTCCCGGAAGTCCGTACACTGGGCGTACTACTCGTCGATAACACCTTCGAAAGGGGTCTGAACCTCGTATTGCTCGTATGACTCATCCAGCGATCACGGATATGCGTCGCAAACCGTTTTCCCTCCGGTAACTCGAACTGTGCCGCGATCTCGTGTTCGACCCTAGTAGTCGCCGAGGACGCCAAGGCGTCTCGCCCGGCGGGTTGCGTACGTGAAGACGACGAAGCCTGCGGCGAGGTATCCGACAGCGACCCCGATCAAAAGCGCGAGTTCGACCGGCGTGAACTCCCAGAGCCGGTTGCCGTCGACCATCGTGCGCTGGAGGAGGGCGCTGCCGTGAGCGAGCGGGAGGAGTCGCATCCAGCCGAGGTCGAACGCCGGCGCCGAGATCAACACGATGAACCCGAACTGGAGGAGGTTGAGCCAGTTGCCGATCTGTTTGTAGAGAACCGTGATTCCGCCGGCGGCGAGACCGAGCCCGAGTACCGAGACGATGCTGAGCGTCGCAACGACGAGAATCGTGAGGAGGTTGAGCTGAAGCGTCGTCCCGGTGATCAGGATCATCACGGCTAGAATTATCGTCGACGTGAGAAACGTCCGGACGATCTTTGCGACGCCTTTCAACAGCGCCACGGGGGCGAACCCGAACGGCGTCATGACGTGGCGCTCGAGGGTTCCCCACTGGACCTCACTCGAGATGTCGTTCGAAATCGAGGAGTAGGCACCGACCGAGAGCGTCCACAGGAAGTAGCCGACGATGATCCCCTCGATCGAGTCGGTGAGCGCCTGGCCGGCGACCATCTGCCCGCCGTAGAAGAGTACGCCGAAGAAGAACAGGGCGATGACGATCCCGCCGATGGCGTTCGCCGGATAGCGGACGAATATCAGATATTCGCGATAGAGGACGGCCCGTGTGAGGTGGTAGTAGCCAGCCGTGCGCGGAGAACTGCTCGAGTCTGGGTGCCGGGAGGTCATCGATCCCTCCGATCGATCGTCGTGAGCTCGACGAACACGTCCTCGAGGTCGGGTTCGATCGTCCGAACGTGGTCGAGTGTCACGTCGCTCGCCCGGAGCAGGTCCATCAGCTCGTAGAGACCGTCACTGTCGGTCGTCACTTCGAGCCGGTAGCCACGATCTCGAGCGTCGGCGGTGACCGTCTCGAACCGGCTCCGGAACGTCGACACGACCTCGGCATCGATATCGGTGCTCGTGATCTGGATGCAGTGTAGCCCTGCCGCAGAGAGGAGCGAGTCGACGGTGTCGTCGGCGACGATCCGGCCCTCGGACATGATGAGGACCCGATCGCAAACCGTCTCGACGACGTCCATATCGTGACTGCTGAGGATGACTGTCAACGCCTCGTGCTCGACCAGCCGCCGCAACTCCGTCTGGAGCGTCCGCGAACTCTCGATGTCCAGTCCGAGCGTCGGCTCGTCGAGAAACACGACGTCGGCTCCCCCAGCGAGGACGCTCGCCAGCGACACCTTCTGTTTCATCCCGCGTGAGAGGTCACGAACGGGGACGTCGGCTTTCTCCGCTAGCCCCAGCTGCTCGAGGAGTCGGTCGTGGCGTTCGCGTACCGAGTTCGGATCGACGCCGCTGATCGTCGCGAAGTATCGGAGGTTCTCACGGACGGTCAGGCGCCAGTAATCGTTTCGCGCCCCCTCGAGCATCGCGTCGACGTGTGCGTAGGCCTCTCGAGGTCGCTCGTAGACGTCGAAGCCGCAAATCTCGACGGTTCCGTCGTCCGGGAGGACCATCCCCAGGATCGATTTGATGAGGGTCGTTTTTCCGGCCCCGTTCGGGCCCAGCAGTCCGACGATCGACCCGGGTTCGACCTCGAAACTGACGTCGTCCACGGCGACGATCGCGTCCGTCCCGTCGCCGAATCGTTTGGCCAGGCCGGTGACGGACACAGCGACCTCGTGACCGTTCTTCGACGAGCGGTCGTCGTCGGTAGTAACTGTGGAGCCAAGCTCACCGTCGGTTCCAGCCGGCAGCTCGTCGAACGCTGACTGACCCGACCCCGTCGAACCCAGTCGCTCTCTGAGCGGTTTCAAGATGGCTCCATCGCGCGTCAGTCCACAGTCCCCTCGCACGAGTACAACACCATTTCAGGGGTGCCAGCTACAAAAACGCGCGGCCAACGGTCCCCCTCGCTCGAGGGAGGTGTGGTAGCGGAAGAGTGGATACGCTCGCTCGAGTCGCGGGATCCGGATACACGAAAGCGACCGAACCATCGTTCTGTGCTCACCGATACTATAGTAACAACTGAAACGGTTTACACACCGATCGCACAGCCGTCGTGCGATCGGGTGTGCACTGACGTTCAGTGGCTACTATATTGACGCCGTATTCGGTGATGGGGCGCTATCCGTCGAACGATTCGTGAACGGTGAGTCCCTCGTCTTCCAGTACGGGTCCGTCTACCGTCGTCTCGCCGCCAGCCCGGTCGACGATCTCCGCACACGGGACGTCGATCACGCCCCCGCCACGCAGGTCGTTCAGCGTGCTCCCGGCGACGCTGAACACGACACGGCCGAGCCCGGCGTAGTGGATCGCGCTCGCACACATCGGACACGGCTCGGTGCTCGTGTACATCGTCACGGCAGCGCGGTCGTCGGCCTCGAGTTCCCGCCCCGCCCACCGGGCGAGTTTGAACTCCGGGTGTGCCGCGAGGTCGTCGTCCGTCAGCGTCGTGTTCTCGGCCGTTCGGAGGACCGTTCCGTCACGAACGAGCAGCGAGCCGAACGGCGTGTTCCCGTGCTCGACGGCGTGCTCGGCGAGTTCGATCGACCGTCTCACGTATCGCTCGTCTACCGATGTCGACATGATACAACGTGGTCGGAGCAGATACTAGACTCCGTCGCCAGCGGACGATGGTACTGGCTGGCGCGAGTTCGAACGGTCGGGTGGGGTGAACCGTGGCGCGTTCAGCGCTCACGCCGGGGAACGGGGCCTACCGATCCGACAGGGATCCCGGGGTCCACGAGCCGTCGAAGTCGTCGTGAACGTACGGTTTCCCATCGGCGCCGGCGTAGGTCCCGACGACGTGGCCGTCGCCCTCGAGGTAGTACTGGTAGGTGGTCAGCCCCTCGAGGCCGACGGGACCGCGTGCGTGGATCTTCCCGGTGCTGATTCCGACCTCGGCGCCGAGCCCGTAGCGGTAGCCGTCGGCGAACCGGGTCGAGGCGTTGTGGAACACGCTCGCCGAGTCCAGACTCCGCATGAACCGCCCGGCGCGGTCGGCCTCGTCGGTGACGATGGAGTCCGTGTGTTTCGAGCCGTACGTCGTGATGTGGCGGGTCGCCTCGGCGAGCGACTCGACGACCCTGACCGCGACGACGAGGTCGCCGTACTCGGTCTCCCAGTCGGCGTCGCTCGCCGTCTCCATCGGCACGATCGCTCTCGACGCCT
>LKMK01000146.1 GCA_001563805.1 Natrialbaceae archaeon B1-Br10_E2g2 | reverse complement strand
TGGAGGACGAGCCAGTCGAGCAGGACGAGCCCAGCCCCGTGAGCGATCACCGACGGGAGGATGGAGTTCGACTTGTAGTCGACGGCACCGAAGAGGACGTCCGTCGGCCCCGAGAGCAGGAACTCGATGGGTGGCTTCGAGGCGTGGTGAATCATGTAGACGATCGGGCTGATGAGGACCGCCTTGAAGCCGATCTCCCTGACGCCGACACAGAGCAGGCCGCGGTAGTAGGTCTCGGCGGCGAGTGCGAGCACGAACAGCTGGACAGCGTGCGGGAGAAACGTTCCCGGCGCCACCGTCGTCTGCCACATCGGGTAGAACTGCCTGATCGTCGGCAGCGTCGAGCCGATCAGGTAAAACGGGAGGACGAACATCGAGAGCAAGACTCCGTTGCGGACGGCGACGCGGTTGATCGTCCAGCCGATGTGTCGGCCATGTGTCAACCCGAGCGCGAGTGGACCGCCAATCAGGAGCACGCTGTCGACGACGATCCGGCGCTCTAGCTCGCCGGGAACGACGTTCATCCACACGATCGTCAGGACGCCTCCCGTCAAAATCGACTTCTGGAACCAGGAGAGGCGATCGAACTGGTCGCGAAGCCACCCGGAAGTGTCGTCCTCGGTCGCCACTGTCGTTACTCGTCGCTCGTCGGAACCGGACCGGTGCCGATGACGTCACGGACGTGGGTTTCGAACTCCTGGTGGCGTTCGAAGTAGGTCTCGTCGACGGCCTCGAGCACGGCCGAGAGCTCGCGTGGTCCGTCTGGCGTTCGGATCACGCTCTCGCCCTCGAGCCGGTCGACTTCGCTCTTCTCTTTCGGCCAGGTCAGTCGCGAACTCACGCGTGCGAGCGGTGCGCCCTCGACCGGCGTCCGTTCCCCGAGCGTGACCGCCGGTTCCGAGTCGTCCTCGTCGTCGCTCATTGGTCGTCGATTCGGGAGCGCGTCGATTCAAGCTTTCGTTTCCACGACCCCTGTCGAACACCTCCGACAACCGAGATGTGTCTGACGTATCGTTTTGTGGAGGGAGGACGAACGCCACCGCATGACAAGCCTGACGGAGGCCTACGACGGGAACGCTCGGGAGGTGACCAGCCTCCGGCGGTTGTACACGGGAACGGGGCTCGTTCTCCTCGGTGCGGTGCTCTCGATGGTCGCCCTCGTGATCGCGACGACCGATCTCTTTTCGGGCGTCGCGACCACGGTCGCCGATCCGTTCGGGACGATCGAGGTCACGGCGACTGGCAGCATCCACCACTACGCCTCGGTCCGCCTCGCCGGCGTCATGGCCGGCCTCGGCGTCCCGGCCGCGCTGGTGGGGGTCTTCCTCGTGTTGCCGGCCGGCCGCTGGGTGCGTGCGGCGGGGGCGATCAGTGCGAGTCTCTGTCTGTTCGGCGTCACGCTCTTCTGGTACGCCTACCCGATCCACTGGCGTGGCATGGGTGACGACCTCACGCTACAGGTCTCGGCCGTCTACCTCCTCGGACTCTTCATCGCCGTCTGGTGTCTGTTCACCGCCGTCGTCAACTTCAAAACCCGGAACGATCCCGGCGGCATGCTCGAGATGACCGTCACTCGGCACAACGAGACCGTCGTCGAGATGCCCGAGTCAGAACCCGAATCGACCGGCTTCGGCGGGATCGGCTTCTTCGGCGATACCCCGGACGGGAACGTCGAAACACAGACCAACGCACCGGAGAAGGCCGCGAGCCCCAGTTCAGAATCGAACGATGGCGATGCGACCATCCTCTCGTCGGGTACCACCTCCAACTCGACGGGACGAAGTCGCTCGGAGCGATCGTCCACGTCGACGCTGAATCCGCGTGCCGGCGCTGCGACGAGCGACGGCGGCTCGGCCGCCTCGGACCTCTCCTCGCCGCTGGACGACGGCCCGACCGGCGGCACCGACGCCGAAATCGTCGACTCGACGACGACAACTACGGCCGCCGGGGGGGCCGGAGACAACTACTGCGGGAACTGCCGGCACTTCGAGTACGTCCGCTCGTCGTCCGGTATCGTCCCCTACTGTGGCCGCCACGAGCGGGCGATGGACGACATGGACGCCTGCGAGGAGTGGGCGCCGAACCGCCGGTAAGGTTCGAGGAACGCTCGAGGACACGCGAGCCGTCGGCCGACCGCCGTCTTTGTTTTCACGCCGTCCGACAGTGGCCGACGCCTGGTCGGTCTGTACGAAGGTCCCGAGCACGTGTCTCGAGAATCGTCGGCGGTTATGGGACTCCGACTCAGACGATCGGACAGAAGACACCGACGAGAGTTCGTCGGACGGACAGTGACTGCTCACGCCAGTTCCCTCCGACAGTCTCAGGAACAGGCGATCCCCTCGGCGAGTTCGATCGCGAACGCGTCGTCGTCCCGCTGGTCGTCGTCGACGACGAGTTCGTAGTAGACGCCGTCGCACGCCCAGGTGTAGCCCGTACCCACCGCGGTCGAGACGACGTCCCCGCCGTGGTCACCGACCGACCCCTCGAGGACCTCCCCGCGGTCGAACGGGGCGTCGGAGACGTGGACGTAGAGTTCGTCACCGTCGCGCAGGTCGCCGTCGCGGTAGAGCGCGTCGACGGTGACGTCGCCCTGAAACTCGCTCGCGCTCACGATAACACGCTCGAACCGGTCGGGAACGGGCGGTTTCTGGACGTCGAACGGGAGGGCTTCGTCGGCCTCATCGAGGGTGTCGACGTCGATCGAGTCGGCTGGCTCGTAGACGTCGATCTCCGCCGGCGGATCGATCACGAACCGATCGTCGTCGATGGGGCCGTCGAAGGTGGCGTTCTCGTAAGCGACCGTCCGGACCTCTCGTTCGCGCTGGAGGACGTGCTCGTCCGGATTCTCGTACTCGCTTTCGACCCGCTCTTTGATCGGGAAGCCCGCGTCGGCGTCGATCCACCAGGTCGTCGTCCGCGTCGCGTTCGCGTCCTCGTCCGCGTCGACCTCGAGGGCGAACTCCGTATCGCCGACGAGGAGGCTGATCCCGTCGGCCGTCTCGTCGTCGGCCGGTTCGATCTCGACGACGTGGGTCTCTCGGTCGTCGACGGTTTCGGTCCCCAGGTAGGCCGCCTCGAGATCGACGTCGTGCAGGGCCGCCCCCCAGGTGATCGCCTCGCCATCCCACTCGTCGTCGACCAGCATCGACTCCCCGCTCGCGTCGTACTGTTTGAACGTGGAGCCGTCGACGACGCGAACGTCGCCGGCGTCGAACTCGGGTGCCGTACTCGAGCTCACCTCGGTTCGGGACTGGTCGGGGAACCGCTTCCAGACCTCGGCGGTAGTCTCGCCCGTCGTCGGCTCGTCGTCGCGCGTGTCGTAGAGCTCGTAGCTCGAGTGACGCGTCGCTTGAATCGTCTCGACGTCGCCGTGAGTCTCGAGTACCTCCTCGACGAGCGCGTCAGCATCGGGATCGCTCGCGAGGACGTCGACGTCGAGGGCGATAACGCCGACGGCGCCGGCGACGGACAGCACGACGGCGAGGGCAACGGCGGCGAGAACCCGCATCGACGTGGAAAGCGACGGCATGACCAGTTAGTTCGGTAGAATTACACATTACTCTGACGATAGTCGAAAACCGTCCAGTCGGCGGCAGCGAATCGGCTCAGATCCCGAGCGTCTGTCGGCCGAGCTCGAAGCCCCACTGGGGCACCTCGAGGACGATCACCGCGGCGAGGGCCACTTCGGCGATCGTGACCAGCACCGTCACGAAGGTGGCCCTGCTACTGCTGACCGGGACCCCGAACGGGAGGTTGTACTCCTGGGGAGACAGCGGGTAGAACAGCGCGATGCCGCGTCGGCTCCCGGCGACGTCTAAGACGTAGTGGGTCAGGACGCCGATCCAGACGTACTCGAGGTTGCCGAAGACGTACGGGAAGGCGACGAACCCGGCGAGCACGGGCAGATTGTGCAGCGTCTTGCGGTGGATGCCGAAGTCGGTGTCGACGTCCGGAAACAGCGCCCCGAGCGTCACGGGAACGCCGATCATCAGCATCGTCTCGAGTGTCACCACGACCTCGCCCAGTTCGGTCGCCGGCTCGAGCAAGTAGCCGAGTCCGACGCTCAACAACACGGCGTTGAGCACGTGCCCCTTCTTGTTCATCGACTCCTACTCGCCCCGGCGCCGCCGAATACCTTTCTCTCTGACTGTCTCGATTCGAGACCGGTCCCGGGCGGCGACCTGAGTCAGCGTCGGGACTCGGCGTCGATCGCGACGAGGAGGTCCTCGAGCGCACGTTCGACGGTCCCCTCGCGGACGGCCGTTCGATCGCCGTCGAAGACGTACCGAGAGGCCGTCGCGTACGACGACTCGCTGCCCCAGGGGCCGGCGTAGGCGACGCCGACGTACACCGTGCCAACGGGGTCCTCCTCCGTGCCGCCCGTGGGGCCAGCGATCCCGGTCGTGGAGACGCCCCACGTGACGTCACAGGCGTCACGGACGCCTCGAGCCATCTCGAGGGCGACCGGCTCGGAGACGGCACCGTGTTCGTCGAGCGATTCGCGGCTGACGCCGAGATGACGGCGTTTCGCGCCGTAGGCGTAGGTCGCGAGGGCGGCGTCGAAGTAGTCGCTCGAGCCCGGTACCGCCGTGATCGCGGCCCCGACGAGCCCGCCGGTACAGGATTCGGCGACCGCGAGCGTCGCGTCAGTCTCGCGCAAGGCGTCGCCGACCCGCGCGGGCAGGTCGGGATCGATGTCGACGTGCATACTCGAGGAGACGGGCGGCGGGGTTGTCAAAGCGAGGGGCAAACCCAGTTCGCGGCTCGGAGCGGCCTCGAGCACAACCGAAAAGCACGACGGGAGCGCGCCCGCAGTTGGGGTATGGAGTACGAGACGCCGCTGTTCTTTCAGGTGATGACGTACGCGGCCGACGCCGACCGCGACGTGATCGACGTCGTCAGCGGGAACCCCGACTGGGAGCCCCCGCAGGCGCTCCGGGACGGATTGCGGGAGTACGCCGACCTCGAGCCCGAGGCGTTCCAGTACGCGCCGAGTGTCGGCCTGACGGCGCTTCGCGAGGAGATCGCGGCCCGTCGCGGCGTCGACGTCGAGCAGGTCATCGTCACGAACGGTACGGGCGAGGCGAACTACCTCGCGATGGCTCGCGCGCTCGAGCGCAATCGTGGCGAGGAGATCCTGCTGACCGATCCCGTCTACCCCTACTACCCCGGCAAGACGACGCTGCTCGGCGGCCGCCAGCGGTTCGTCGCGACGGACGACGACGGCCAGCTCGATCCGGCGGCCGTCCGCGAGGCGGCGAGCGAGGAGACCGCCGCGATCGTGGTCAACTCGCCGAACAACCCGACGGGTGCGGTCTACCCCGAACGAACGGTCCGGGAGCTCGTCGCCATCGCCGAAGAGTACGACGCACTCCTCGTCAGCGACGAGGTGTACGACCACTTCGACCTCGAGGGACGGTTCGCGAGCGCACTCGAGGTCGAGTCAGACACCCGGATCGTGACGAACGGCTTCTCGAAGTCGATGGCGATCACTGGCGTGCGCGTCGGCTACGCGATCTTTCCGCACGACCTGGTCGAGAATGCCCGGAGTCGACACATGCTGGTCAACGTGTCGACGAATCGGCCGGGCCAGTACGCCGTCCTGAACGCGCTTCGCGAGACCGAACCGGCCTACTACGAGCGCAACCGCGACCTGCTTCGCGAGCGCGTCGAGACGTTCACGGACGCACTCGACGCCGCAGGGGCGGAGTACACGACGCCCCAGGGGGCGTTCTACGTCATGGCCCGGTTCGAGGACTTTCCGGGGACGCTCGAGAACACGTACCGACTGATCGACGAGGCCGGCGTCGCCGGGATGCCCGGCGAAGCCTTCGGCGAGTCCCGACGGGAGTGGTTCCGGTTCGCGCTCGTGACGCCGCAGATCGAGGAGGCAGCCGATCGGCTGGCGACGTACTTCGGATAACTCGAGAGAACGGGCTTACCGCAGAGTACCGGTCCAGGAACACTCGACACAGGCGTACAGGCCGGCACCGCTGGTCGTCTCCGCGTGACAGGCGGGACACTCGAGGGTGCCGGCGGCACCGATCGCTCCGTCGGCGTCGGTCGGACGGAGGACGCCGCGACAGCTGTAGCGTGGAATCGCCGGGCCAGAATCGGACTCGCCGTACGGGAAGGGGGACGCCGGGGCGGTGTCGGTCGCGGTTCGTGGGTCGTGGGTCGTGAGGTTCGGTGTCATGGGTCGGTTCGGTGGGCGGACGGACCGTCGGGGTCGCGTCGTTCGACCGGAGGGACATCGATCTCGTATAAAAAAGTTCGGTCCAGATAGATACAACACCCCTATAATATCGAGATTGTGTAGACAATATAAGGTCGTGTATAGACCGTCCGATCCGACACGTCCGATCGGACGGCACTCGAGCGCGGTGGCAACCGACGAATACTCGTGTGCCGACGGGAAACGGGAGGGCATGAGCGGACTCGACGTCGAGCCGGCCGACGAGGAAGCGGGCGCGGAGAGCGCGGACAACACGATCGAGGTGACGCCCACCGACTCCGTCGGCGACGAGCGCGAGACGATCGACGTCGACCCCGTCGACGACCCGCTCGAGGGGCCCGAGTACGTCCTCTACGGCGGCAAAGGCGGCGTCGGCAAGACCACGATGGCGGCGGCGACGGCGCTGGACAGCGCCCGTTCGGGGGTCCGGACGCTCGTCGTCTCGACTGATCCGGCCCACTCGCTGTCTGACACCTACGAGCGGGATATTCCGGCCGAGCCCGGGCGGATTCGAGACGACGTTCCGCTGTACGCCGCCGAGATCGACCCCGAGGCGGCGATCGAACGCGGCCAGGCGACCCTCGTCGGCGACGGCGCCGAGGCGCCCGGCGGCCTCGGCGGCCTCGGCGAGCTGCTCGGCGACGAGAACCCGATGGACGCCCTCTTCGGCGGCGGCGCGATGCCCGGCGCCGACGAGGCCGCGGCGATGCAACTCCTCCTCGAGTACCTCGACGATCCGCGCTTCGACCGGGTCGTCGTCGACACGGCCCCAACCGGCCACACGCTTCGGCTGCTCCAGTTGCCCGAGGTGATGGACTCGATGGTCGGCCGTATCATGCAGTTCCGCCAGCGACTGAGCGGGATGGTCGAGGGCATGAAGGGGATGTTCGGCGGCGAGGAGCCGCCGACCGAAGCGGACGGACTCGAGGATCTGGACGTGCTGCGCGAGCGGATCGAGCGGCTGCGAGCCGCCCTCCGGGACCCCGCGCGGACGGACTTCCGAATCGTCATGGTGCCCGAGGAGATGAGCGTCTTCGAGTCCAAACGGCTGCGCGAACAGCTCGAGGAGTTCGACATCCCGGTCGGGACGGTCGTCGTCAACCGAGTCATGGAGCCGCTGTCGGACGTCACCGAGGACGTCGACGGGGCGTTCCTCCAGCCCGACCTCGAGGACTGTGCGTTCTGCCAGCGCCGGTGGGACGTCCAACAGGGGGCACTGATGGAGGCCCAGGAGCTGTTCCGGGCCACCGACGTGCGCCGCGTCCCGCTGTTCGCCGACGAAGTCCGTGGCGAGGAGATGCTCGAGGTCGTCGCGGCCTGTCTGCGGTAAGGTGATCGGACAGCGACAGGTGAAGGTACTTTGTGTCGGCACGCGTACTCGAACCCATGTCAGACCAGACGAGCCAGGGCGACGTCGAGACGATGGGAATCGTCCTCGAGACGAGCGATCCGGAGCGAGCGTGGAACGCATTCCGCCTCGGGCTCACGGCGCTCGAGGAGGGGATCGACGTCTCGGTGTTCCTCCTCGGCGAGGGCGTCGAGGCCGAGAAGATCACCGACGGACAGTTCGACGTCCGGGACCGGATGGAAGCGTTCGCGGCGGCCGGCGGGGAGTTACTCGCCTGCGGGACGTGTCTGGAGATCCGAAACAGCGAGGAGAGCGAGGTCTGTCCGATCTCGACGATGGGCGACCTCCTCGAGGTCGTGACGGACTCGGATCGTGTGCTGACGATCGGGTAACGGCCGACCCTGGCGGCTCCCGGTCGACCCCCGGAGTTCGGAGCCGTCACTCCTGCATCGCCGGCTCGTCTATCGGCGGCTCGAGGCGAATCACGAGAACGAGCAAGC
>LKMK01000145.1 GCA_001563805.1 Natrialbaceae archaeon B1-Br10_E2g2 | reverse complement strand
TGTTCCGACGCGCCGCTTTCATCGCTCCTGCGTCGAGGGCGGTCAGTTCGGTGCCGTCGAGTCTGATCTCGCCCTCGGTCGGTTCGGTCAACCGATTGATACAGCGGATGAACGTCGACTTCCCGGCTCCGCTCGGACCGATCATGGCGACGATCTCGTTTCCGTCGACGGTCGTCGAGACGCCTTGCAGCGCCTCGTCTCCCGTCGCGTACACTTTCCGTAGGTCAGTGACTTCGAGCATTGGTGGTGAAATAGCTGAATCGGCTGTCAGACTGCGCTACAGGTTCTCTTCGTCGTACTCGACTTCGTTGAACTCCTGGTTGATCATCACGTCCTGCCAGTGGTTCACGTAGTCGACCTCGACGTACTGCGGATAGCCTGCTTCTTCACCGTAGGAGGTTCCCGACCAGTCGGTGTTGAGCCAGGTCTCGCGGGCTCCCTCGACGATCTCCTCGTGGAGGTTGTACCGGAAGCCGATCGGTCCCGGCGGGAACGGATCCGCGGCCCAGACGACCTTGAAGTCGTCCCAGCTGATGTCGTCGACGGCGTCGATGGTCTGTTCGATGCACGTACTACAGATCGGCCCACAGTCGTAGTCGCCGTAGGCGATCCCGCGAGCGGACTGTTCGTGCCCGCCGGACATCTCGGGGTCGTAGTTCTCCCCGACGGTCAGGCCGAACTCCGAGTTGAATAGCGCCGAGGGAGCCTGGTGGCCCGAGTTCGAAGAGGTCTCGGTGTGGACCGCCCGGTGGTCCGCGAAGTCCTCGACGCTCTGGATCTCGTCCATATCCGCGCGAGTGATCGCGAGCAACCGGTAGCCGAACTGGCCGTCGCCCTCGACGCCCATCGCCATCGGGATCATCCCAGCCATGTTGACGCCGAAAGGAGTGTTGCCCGTCGCGAAGTTCGCGATGTGAATCCGCTCGGAGCGCATCCCCTCGACGACCGCCGCGTAGCTGTCGATCGTCTGGAACTCGACGTCGCGACCCGTTTCGGCCTCGAGCGTTTCGATCATCGGCTCTAAGATGTCGCGGTACGCCGACTCGCTGTCTTCGCGAGGGAGCTCGGCGTAGACGATTGGGTCGGGATCGATCCACTCCGACGAGTCGTCCGGGCGCTCGCGCGGTTCGGTTCCGTAGACGGCCTCGGTATTGCCGCGGTCGCCCATGTTCTCGAGGTCGAAGTCGCTCCCACGTACGTAGTCGTTCTCGTAGATGAGCCCGCCGAGGTAGTTGTTGTTCTCCCAGTCCGGGTTCTCCGGGTCGAACTCCGTCGAGAGCATCGGGTCCTCGGGCTCGCCGCCGTTGCCATCGTCGCTGTCGCCGCCGAGACCGGCTCCGGCCTGGCCCCCGTCGCCGTCGTCGTCGTCATCGTCACTCAGACATCCTGCCAGGACTGCCGTCCCGACTGCACCGCCTGCCAGTACGAATTCGCGTCTCGAGCGTCGTCCACCGAAACCTGACTGTCGTTTCGTCATCACCAGTTGGTCCGTACGCCTCCCTAAATACCTCTTATATTTCTTATATGTTTGAGAGGTTAAGCGCACGTAACGTACTCGTGACGCCACCGTGTCTACGGTATACACATAGCCGAATTGTCCAGAACGTAGTTGGTGGTAGGCCTCCGTCCCAATTGTGTAGAATATTGACTCCAGAGAGCCTGAAACCCCAGTATTCAAATCCGCAGAGAGTGAGCATCGACTGTGATACGGAAGCGAATACTCCAGCGCGGTCCGACCGAACCACCCGGGTTCGACCCGGCAGCGATTCCCGGACAACCGACCGATCGGACGCTGACCATCGACGGGGACGAGTTTCACTGTCGAACGGTCGTTTCGCCCGATGGAGCGTGGACACTGGCGTTTGGGCAACGAGCAGACCGAGCCACATCACGGGCGTTCCGAATACGAAACGATCGGGTCGTCGACGGACGGTCGGTGTCGCGACCCACCCACGGCGCGATCGCGAACGATGGGACGGCGGCGCTCGTCTCCGGGACCGGACCGTCCGACGTCGGTGGCTCCCTCGAGGTCTTCGATGGAGCGGAGACCTACCTCGTGCGCGAGTTCGACGCGACCACTGGGCTCCCGGCGATCCGTGCCGACGGATCGCTCGTCGCCGTCTCGACGCGCCCGCCGGCGTCGACTGTAACCCTGTTCGACGTCCGGGCGGACAGAGCAGTGGCCGCACGGACGGTTCCCCGTCGCACACCGCGGGTGCTCGGGTTTCACGGCGACGACGAGTACCTCTACGTCGGGATTCGCTCGAACAGCGATCCATACGTTGCCATCGACGCCGACGGAGCGGTCGCCTGGGGAAGCGATCGATTTCGGGCGAGTCAGCCGCTCCGGGCGCGTCTCGAATCGCTGGCCGGTCAGCTTCGTTCCTGACCGATCGAACGGAGGCGACCGGCCGTCGTCGGACCGTACCGATCCGGGAGTGCGGTCGGCTCGAGGGCGGGCCACGCCATGTCCGTCGGACAGGAGCCGCTCGAGTCTGTAACCGGACGGCTTTTTTCGCCGCCGCCCCTCCACCACACCGTGTCCGAGTTCGCGTTCGAACTCGCGCTGTGTGCCCACCTCGAGGCGACTCGCGAGGCGGTCGTCGCCCGCCAGCTCGGCGCGAGCGTCGCCGATCCCGGGGGCCGCATTCTCGACGTCGTCTGCGTCGAGCCCGGCCCCGAGTTCGACGACCGGGCGGCCATCACGAGCGAGTCGATCCCCCACGCCGCGATCGAGTCCGCCGTCGGCCCCGGTCGCGCCCGGTACTGGAAAGACGCCTTCGACTGCCATTCCGACCGTGCCCGCCGGGCGACCGAGCGGGCGCTCGAGATCGGCTTCTTCGAATCCCACCGCCGCAAGGGCCGCGAGTACGTCCGGCAGGTCGCTCGCTACCCCAACTGGTACGGCCGCATCGTCGGCATCGAGAACAAACCCGATCTCGGTCGCCCAGGCGACCTCGAGGCCCAGTTGCGTACCGACGTCAGCCTCGCGCTCGTCGACGCGGTCGTCCTCGCGACCGAGAGCTACGTGACGCGGGCACACTTGAACCGCATCCCCGAGGAAGTGGGCGTCTGGCGAGTCCACCGCGACGAGACTGGCGACGTGTGCGAACTCGAGGTCGTCCGCGAACCGGTCTCACTCCCCGTCGAACGGCCGGGGATCGAACCGCTCGCCTACGAAGCCGGCCGGACCGACGTCGCCGTGGTCGACGCCGAGGCGAAAGCCCGACGACGGCGGCGGATCGCCGAGCGGGCCTACGGCAAAGGCTGGCGTACCTACGGCTTCCCCGGCTGTGCGAACGGCGATCCCGTCTCCTCGAGCGGCGCGACTCTCCCCTACTGTGCGTGGGCGGGCCGCGTCGTCGACGTGGAGTCGGAGTGTGGCCCGTCGTGTCCCGGCTACGAACCCGCGGAGCGTCCAGCGGTCGACCTCGAGGCCGAACGGGACCGTCGGAGCCCCTGGATCGCCGACCCGGTCGGCAAGCAACGGCGACAATCCGGCCTCGACCGGTTCGGTTGACGGCCTCGAGTCGCAGCGGTCCCAAATCGACAGCCGCGAGTCGGACTCACCCGTAGTGTCGCTCGAGGTAGTCGACGATCTCCTCGCTCTCGTACAGCGCCTCCTCGCGGGTGTCGTCGACGAGATACGGGATCTGGGACTCGCCGCCGACGGTCTCGAGTTCGCGGTTCGTCCGCTCGTTTCTCACCTCGTCGTCGGGCGTTCGCGGGTTGTGAGCCACGTAGGACAGCCCCAGTTCGGTCAGCGTCTCGCGAACCGTCGCCGAGTGTGGACAGCCTTCCGCCTGGTAGAGTTCGAGCATCGCTCGAGAGTCGTGGCCTCGAGGGCGTAAGCGCTGAGCCGGCAGGTGAAACGGGCGAGACGGCTCGAGGCTGCGACTCGAGCGAAACGACCGCGCCGAACGCCCGGTCCGTGGATTTGGGCATTCACCGGCGGTTCAGAGCACGTACTGCTCGCCGTCGACGGCCAGTGGCTCCTCGAAGGCCTCGTCGGCGGGGTAGTAGTGTGCGACGTGGACCAGTCGCGTCCGGTCGGCGTTTAAGTCGTCGGCGAGCGCGAGGGCACCTTCTCGAGTCATGTGTTTCGTCCCGAAGGTGCGTGGAACGCCGTTTTCGTCCTCGTGGCGGCCACCGGCCGGGTGATACTCACAGAGGTGGGCGGGGACGATGGCGTCGGCGAGCAAGAGATCCGGATCGGCCAGTACGGTCCGCGATCGGTCCGGGACGTTGTAGCTCGTATCGCCCGATATCGAGAGTTTCGCGCCCGTCACCGGGTCCTCGATCGCGACGCCGTAACAGACCAGCGGCGGGTGTTCGACCGGAACCAGCGTCACGTCGAAGCCACAGACGTGGATCGGCTCGAGCGGCGTCGTCGGATGGACGTCGATCACGTGGAGGTAGTGGTAGTCCTCGGCGACCGTCTCGGCGACGCTCCGGCCCGTCTGGGGGTCGGTCTCGTCGGCCGCGTACACCTCGAGGGAGTCGACGACGCGAAAGAGGTTGCCGAGGCCGTCGAGGTGGTCGAAGTGGACGTGCGTAATGATGCCGGCGTCCGGGATCGAGACGTCTTCGCGCAGGAACTGGTAGCGAAAGTCCGGGCTGAAGTCGATCAGGAGCGACTCGTCGATGCGTTCGTTCTCGACGTGAACGGAAAAGCGCGTGCGCTCGATGCCCTCCTCGTGGGCGCGCTCGCAGGTCTCACAGTCGCAGCCGACGGTCGGCGTCCCGGTGGTGTCGCCGGTGCCGAGAAGCGTCACGCGCACGGGCCGGTCACCTCGCCGGTCGTGGCTCGTGGCGGCGTCCGCGCCGACGCCGTGGCGTGCGTTCGTCGACGTGTCCCGTAGCCGTCCATCGTTCGTCGGCCCGACATTCGAAGGCGGCACTTAAGGATGTTCCCCGCCGCGGACGGTCTGCGGTCACTCCTCGTCGCCGATCGGCGTGCCGTCGTACTCGTACTCGCGGAGGGTGTCGGGCGCTACGTCACGGAGGACGGCCTCGTGGGTCGCCTCGAGGACGACGGGCGGCGCACAGTCGGCTTCGAGGGCCTCGATCCAGCGGCCGAGACAGAGACACCAGCGGTTGCCCGGCTCGAGACCGGGAAAGTCGAGTTCGGGACGGGGCGTGAGCAGGTCGTTCCCCTGGGCGGCGCTGAACTCGAGGAACGACTCGGTCATCACCGCACAGAGTTCGTGGCGACCGTGGTCGCCCTCGACGCGGCGACAGCAGCCGTCGCGCAGAAACCCCGTCGTCGGGTCGGTGCTACAGGGCTCGAGTTCGGTCCCGTAGACGTTGCGATCGGGAGACACGTACGTGCTCTCGGGCGGCGAGGCGAAAAAGGGTTGGAAAGCGGCCGATTCGACGGGTTTCGGCCGTGCTCAGTGGTCGTGGCTGTGATCGTGTCCGTGATCGTGCCCACCGTCGTGATCGTGGTCGTGGCTGTGATCGTGTCCGTGATCGTGGTCGTGTCCGCCATCGCTCGCCTTCCCGAGGTCGCCGCCGGCGACGAGCGCGTCGTGGTCGCCGCCCATCATGTCCATGTTCTTCAGGGTATCGCGCTCTTCGAACTCCTCGACGGCGTTCAGCAGGTCCTCCTGGGTCAGTTGCGTTCGGTCCTCGGTCAGCGCCTCGAGGACGGCCTCCCGGAGCACCATCCGGAGGTCGCTGCCGGTCAGCCCCTGGGTGACCTCGGCAATCAACTGCGGGTCGAACTCGTCGATAACCATCTGCCGGGTGATGACCCGGAGGATGTCCGCCCGCATGTCGTAGTCGGGCTTGGGGAAGTTGATGATCTCGTCGAACCGCCGCCAGGCGGCCTCGTCGAGCTGGTCGGGGTGGTTCGTCGCGCCGATGAGCAAGACGTCGTCTTCGATGAGCGAGATGTTGTCGATGCTCTTGAGCAGGGTGTTGACCGCCCGCTTGAGCGCGGCGTGTTCGTCGCTTCGGCGGGTCTTCGCGACGAAGTCGAACTCGTCGATGAAGAGGATACACGGGGAGAGCCGTTTGGCGACCTCGAACGTCTTGTCGACGTTTTTGGCCGTCTCACCGAGGTACTGGGAGGTGATCATCGAGAGTTTGACCTCGACGAACGGCAGATCCATGTCCTGGGCCAGCGCCTGTGCCGTCGAGGTCTTCCCGGTGCCCGGCGGGCCGACGAACAGCAGTTTCCCGATCTCCCGGAGGCCGATCCGGGAGAGGTACTCGCGGTGTTCGATCGCCTTCGCGATCTTGTCGAGTTCGTTCTCCTGGTCGGCGGTGAGCACGAGGTCCTCGAGGGACATCTCGACCTCTTCGGGTGCACGCACCTCGACCAAGTCGAGCATCTCCTCGTCGTCTTCGGTGTCGAAGTACTCCTCGAGTAAGCCGTCGATCCAGACGCGATCGGCCTGGATCGGCCGGTTTCGGTCGCGGGCCTCCTCGTGGTCGACGTCGAACTCGTACTCGTCGTGGTCGGCGAAGTGTTTCGCGAGCGTCGGGTTCTCGAGCAGGCGTTCCTCGTCGATGCGGTCGGCGAACCACTGCTCGGCGAGTCCCCGATCCGCGAACGTGAGCGTGCCGGAGAACTCGTCGCGCTCGGTGAACATCAGTTCGGAGACGGCCTCCCACGGCTGGGAGACGTCGGTCGCCTCGCGCACCGTCGCCGTCGTCACCGACAGCGGGCGGCTGATCCCGGCCGGCTTCGAAACGCCGTCGCCGTCGTCGCCGTCGTCGGCACCGCCGGTCCAGTACACCCGGCGGTACGATGGCGGCAGGTCGTTCTCGTCTAGGGTCCTGTCGTCGGAGTACACACTCGCCGTGAGCATGAATTCGACGACGTCGAGCGCCGCATCACTCATTCGGTCCACGTACTCACCACACGCTCTTAACGGCGTCGTCATCCGCGACGCGTGCGATACCGTCGCGTACAGCCGTCGCACCCCGGTTTCCGGTCTATGAGCGGGGCGCGAGGCGACTGGAGGGCACGGTCGACACTCACTCGAGCGGCGGCGGGTTCCCGGCCGACTGTCGAGGTGTCGAACGACCCCGGCAGCGATTCATCGGAAGTGGATTAAAAATCTGTTTTGAGACGGTTTAGAGAACATTCGTGCACAAATGCCCAGCCAACGGTCGGTCTTGCGGTGTCAGAAACGCTTATTAGCACACGATCCAAAGGTCGTGCTGTCGAGGTGGTGAAAACGAACACGAACTATACCAGACCGTTTGTAGACGGCCCACCTGGGTCCTCAGCCCACTGCGGCCGTAATCCTGTGTGCATACCGCGATGCGCTCTTGTGGCAGGCAGTTTTCGGATGTACCATCCGACCTTTTACGCGAAGACGACCGATACCAGCTCTCGAGCTCCGTGACCGACGCAGAGACCAGCGCAAGGACCGTCGGTACCGGAGGCGACCACGGCCCGAGAGCCGGCGGTCGGTCCGACGGCGACGCGACAGCGGCGCAACGATTTTCGTCCGTCGGCGCACACCCATGGACATGAACGTCCTAGTGGGCCTCGGCGGCAGCGACGAATCGATCAAGACGCTTCGCCGGACGATCGACCGCAGCGACGAGGCAGGCGACGAACTGACCATCGCCGTCCTCGAAAAGCCCGAGTCGAAACGGTCACAGGAAGAGATGCGCGAGGAAGCCACGGCGCTGCTCGAGGAGGCCGGCGTCGACGCCGACCTCGTCACGCTCGAGGGCGACCCCGGCAGTTCGCTCGTCGACTACGCCGAGCAAGGCGAGTTCGACCAGGTCGTGATCGGCGGCGGGACGCTCTCGCCGATGGGCAAGATCCAGCTCGGACCGATCGCCGAGTTCGTGCTGTTGAACGCGCCGACGACCGTCAAGCTGGTGCGATAACGATGAGCGAAACGCGAACGTACCCCGACGAGCCGTCGGGCCCGTTCCCCTCCCCACCGACGCGGTTCGAGGACAGAGACGGCCGCCCGATCGAGGTCGTCGCGCTCGAGTCGTTCGACGGCGAGGCGTTCGACACCGTCGTCGAGATGTACACCAGGTTCTCCCCCGAGGACCGCGCCCAGGGCATTCCGCCGACCGGCGAAGACCGGATCCGCGACTGGCTCGAGGCGATCGGCGACGCCAGCGTCAACGTCGTC
>LKMK01000144.1 GCA_001563805.1 Natrialbaceae archaeon B1-Br10_E2g2 | reverse complement strand
GCGACCGGGAAGGCGTTCCCCTACCCCGTCGCGCTCTGTCACTTCGCCGGCATCCCCGAACGCGTCGTCGCCGAGAACGGCGGCGTCGTCTACACCGGCGACGAGGTCGTCTACACCGCCGACCGCGAGGCCGCCCAGGCCGTCGTCGAGGAGTACCGCGCCGCCGGCTACTCGCTCGGATGGGGCGAGGCCGACACCGTCAACCGCTGGCGTGAGACCGAAGTCGCCATCAACCTCGAGCAGCCGATCGGCCCGCTGCGCGAGATCGCCGCTGCCCACGGCCTCGAGGTCGTCGACACCGGCTACGCCTACCACGTCAAAGATCCAGGGCCGAAAAAAGGCGACGGCGTCGAACGAATCGCCGACCGCGTCGGTTTCGACCTCGCCGACGCCGTCGCCGTCGGCGACTCGATCAACGATGTCTCGACGTTCCAGGTCGTCGGCCGGAGCTTCGCCGTGGCCAACGCCGACGACGCCGCGAGGGAGGCCGCCGACGAACTCCTCGAGGCGGCCCACGCCGACGGGACGCTGTCCGTGCTCGAGCGAGTTCGATCGGCGTAGCTGTCGATCGGCGGGACGGAACCCTTTTTTCTCGGCCGACCGACGTTCCGGTATGGTCGTCGAATCGCCCCTCGTCGCGCTCTTCGGACTCCTGGCGACGGTCGCGGTCTTCGGGGGAACCTACTGGGACGCCACCCGGGTCGACGTCTCGCGACCGTTGCTGTGGGCGGCGCTCGCGGGCGGCGCCGTCGCCGTCGGCGTCTACCTCTATCTGTTCGTGCCGACCGCACCGATCACCGGCGTCTTGCTGACGGCGAACACCGGCCTCGTGCTCTACGGCTTCGAGCGTGAAGTGAGCAGGGAGGGTGACGAGGCAACCGAGCCCGGCATGCTGCCCTGACCCTGTCGATCAACTCACCAGGTAGTACGGATCGGACTCGAGTCTGGGCTCGAGGACCGTCGCGAGGGCGTTCGCCCGGACCGCCGTCACCGAGAGGCCGTTGAGTTTGTAGTGATCGAGCACGCCGGCGTCCATCGCCTCGTCGCGGATGCGGTCCCGGTTCCAGTAGTAGACGTACTCGTTCTTGTCGAAGCTCGTCTGCGTGATGGCCTCGCTTTCGCCGTCGCCGTAGTAGATCCGCCCCTCGCTCTCGTCGAGGGCGGCGTAGGGCGGATCCGACGCCATCTCGATGTAGTGAAGCTGCGTGCTGATGAACCAGGGCGTTCCGACGTTGAGGATGAGTACGTCGTCGGCCTCGAGCTGGGCGTAACAGCCCTCCGGGCCGAACGTCTCGTGGTGGTCACAGTCGTCGAACCGATACGAGCCGTGGATCAGGATCGAGTGAATCGCGTCGTCGGTCCGGTAGTGCGCGTCCTCGAGGAACAGCCGCGAGAACGCGCCGACCTCCGGCCTCGAGTGCTCCCTGTGGTACTCGCCGGTCTCCCGGAACGACGGGGTAAACCCCGGAGCCAGCACCGACTCGAAGCGCTCGGTCAGCACCTCGAACAGGTAGTCGTACGGATCCCGATCGAACGCCGCCTTTACGTCGCTCAGGCCGGCGTGGACGAATACGACGTCGTCGTCGTACCCCTCGAGCAGTCGCTCGAACGTCGACGGATCGACCGCGCCGACCGGATCGTCGGGCACCTTCTTCTTGACGTAGTACTTGCCCGTACACCAGAGCGTCCGCGGGAGGTGTGTCAGGGACGTCATCCCGTCCCACCGGCGGTGACGATGGGACTCGCCGTTCGTCTCCCGCTCGGGCGCCCCGGTCCCGTTGCTGGCGCTCGAGTCACGGTTCGGTGCCCGATCCCGCGTTCGAAGCCTGTCTCGACTATCATGGCGGACGGTTGGTGAACGCCGACGGGGTCGTTCGCCGCGAGCCGCTGACTCCCTCGAGCCGTGAAACCGCCGGCAATGCGACGTCGTACCCGACAGCGGGCTATTGTTAGTCGGCTGCTTGTCAGGGTGAAGCAGTCGATACACGCCGGTAGGCTGGTAGTTACCGGCGGATGGGACGAACGAGGAGCGGTCGGTCGAGCTCCCAGCCCGGCCGACGGTCGTCGACCGGCGTCTCGCCGGCCCCGAGGCTCCACTCGCTGTCGACCGGACGACCGCTTCCGCGGAGAACGCGGACGTTTTTGTTCCCGGGACCGTAAGCCGTTCCTAATGAGCGATTCTGACGGGGGTCCGAGCCAGGTCGATTCGCCGGACTACCACAGCGAGCGTCACACGGCCGCCCAGACGTGTGGCTGGACGGCCAACGCGTTGCGCGGGGAGGGGAAGTGTTACAAGAACATCTGGTACGGAATCGAGTCACACCGCTGTATCCAGATGACGCCGGTCGTCCGGTGTAACGAACGCTGTGTCTTCTGCTGGCGCGACCACCGCGGCCACGCCTACGAACTCGAGGACGTCGAGTGGGACGACCCCGAGGCCGTCGTCGACGCCTCCCTCGAGCTCCAGAAGAAGCTCCTCTCGGGATTCGGCGGCAACGAGGAGGTCCCCCGCGAGGTGTTCGAGGAGGCGATGGAACCTCGCCACGTCGCCATCTCGCTCGACGGCGAGCCGACGCTCTACCCCTACCTGCCGGACCTGCTCGAGGCGTTCCACGACCGCGACGTCACCACGTTTCTCGTCTCGAACGGCACCCGCCCCGAGGTTCTGCGGGAGTGTGACCCGACGCAGCTGTACGTCAGCGTCGACGCCCCCGAACGACACACCTTCGATCGGGTCGTCAAGGCGATGGAGGACGACGCCTGGGAGAAGCTCCTCGAGACGATGGACGTCCTCGCCGAGAAAGACGAGACTCGAACCGTCCTCCGGACGACGCTGGTCGACGGCGAGAACATGCACCACCCCGACTGGTACGCCGGCTTCTACCAGCAGGCCGACCCCGACTTCGTCGAACTGAAAGCCTACATGCACGTCGGTCACTCGCGGGGCCGCCTGGACCGGTCCTCGATGCCCGACCACGAGGCCGTCGTCGCCTTCGCCGAGGCGGTCGCCTCCCACATGCCCGCGTTCACCGAAGTGAAGGACGTCCCGGCCTCGAGAGTCGCCCTGCTCTCGAAGACGACCGACACCTGGGTCCCGAAACTGAAAAAGGACAGCGAGTTCTGGGGCCGCGATCCGGTTACGAGCGACTGATACGGTTTACTGTACGTCAGTTCCGGCGCACCCGCGACCGAGGCGGCGGTTGCGCCGGTCCATCGGTACAGGAATCCGTACGAGGCGGCGCTCGCTCGGACCGGCCTCCTCGTTGGCAACAACGCTTTTGCTTCGATACGAAATATATTCGTCAGTGCCGATACGGAACCTCGTCGATCAGGTCGAGCCGGCGAGCCACACCATCGCCGTCGTCAACGACGACGAACCGGGGCCGCTCGAGGCGATGCTCGCGGACGCGTTCGACGGCGATCAGTTCGAGGTCGAGACCAGCGCGGACGCCGAGACGGTCCTGCGAGACGCCCTCGAGCCGGCGGTCGACGACACACCTGCAATCGGCGAGGAGGGGCTGGCCGTGTTGCTCGAGGACGGAGAGCCGGTCGCTACCTCGTCGATGGCGGCTCTCTACGACTCGTTGCTCGCGATCAACTCCGATCTGTTCGTGACGGGGACGCGTGGACTCGGCGAGATCGAGCTTCCGGACGTGTTGGCCGGGCTCGAGGACACGCGACTTTCCCTCCGAGGGTATCCGCTTGCACACAAGGAGAAGCTGCTGTTGATCATCGTCTCTCGGTACGTCGAGCAGCTGGCGTGGGAGGGTGGTTCCGGGACGCTCCGGTCGGCGTTCCAGACGCTCTCCCGGATCGATGACGAGATCGGTACCAGGGAGGTCTACGAACAGCTCGCGGCGACCGACGTCGACGTGCACGTCTACGGGGTCGACGACGGCGTCGGCGACTCGCTCGAGCCGACGGTCCACGCGGGAGCGGGGCCCCGCTATCGTCGGTCGTGGTTCGTGGTCTACCGTCCGGACGAGGCGGCGCGTTCGGAGACCGAGTCCGGGGCGCTCGTCTGCCACGAAACCGAACCCCGCGTCTGGGACGGGTTCTACACGTTCGACGCCGAGCGCGTCCGGGAGATCGACGACGCGATCGCCGGCGGATTGTGATAGTGGGAATCACCGGTGGGTTTTTGCCGGCGCTCACCCGACGTTCGGATACGAACCGGCAGCCGTTCGGATAAACTGCCGACAACGCCATCACAGTTCTGTGATGCATTCCACATTCGGTATGCTTTTGACGCTCCCGGTGAAACGTACAGCTATGTCAGCCATAGCGGAGTCCGCCGTCGGGCACGACGAACTCGCCGTTCTGAAGCTCCTCGCGCTCGAGGGCGGGCTCGAGGGCGACGTCAAGATCTCCTGCTCGGCACTGGCCGACCGGCTCGACGCGTCGAACCAGACGGCCTCGCGTCGCCTCCAGCGCCTCGAGAGTGCAGCGTTGCTCGAGCGCGATACTGTCAGCGACGGCCAGTGGGTCGCGGTCACCGACGAGGGCGAGCGCGTCCTCCACGCCGAGTACGAGGACTACCGGCGCATCTTCGAGCGCGACACCGAGGTCGACCTCGAGGGTGTCGTCACCAGCGGCATGGGCGAAGGACGCCACTACATCTCCCTCCCGGGGTACAGTCGCCAGTTCGAGGACCGACTCGGCTACGAGCCGTTCCCCGGCACGTTGAACGTCGAACTCGGCGATGACAGCGTCCGTCGGCGCAGCGTCGTCTCTTCGCTCGAGCCGATCCCGATCGACGGCTGGGAGGACGACGACCGGACCTACGGACCGGCAGTCTGCTACCCGGCGACGATCGAGACGACGACCGGCGAGCGGTACGCGGACGCGCACACTATCGCACCCGAGCGCACCCACCACGACGACGATCAACTCGAGGTCATCGCCCCCGTCAAACTCCGCGAGGAACTCGGCCTCGAAGACGACGACCACGTCACGGTCACCGTGGGTGATCGCGAATGACGGGCCACCACGCCGGTCCGCGACCGAACGCCGACGGAACGACGGCGGGCAGCGCCGACGTCGACGGGCCCGCCGGGGCGGAGTCGATCGAACGCGCGCTGGAGGCCCTGACGGCGGGCGAGCCGGTGCTGGTCCACGACGCCGCCGACCGCGAAGGCGAGACGGACCTCATCTACCACGCCGACGCGGTCACGCCCGACGCCGTCGCTCGCCTCCGAAACGACGCGGGCGGGCTCGTCTGTACCGCGCTCGGCCACGACGTCGCCGAGGCGTTCGACCTCCCGTTCTACACCGAGGCGATCGACCATCCCGCTGCCGGCGGTCACGACCTCGGCTACGACGAACGCTCGTCGTTCTCGCTGACGGTCAACCACCGCGAGACGTACACCGGCATCACGGACGTCGATCGGTCGCGAACCATTCGGGCGCTCGGCGACGCCGCCGCCGCGCCCGAGACGGTCGAGTTCGCGACGGAGTTTCGGGTCCCCGGCCACGTCCACCTCCTGAAGGCCGCCCCCGACCTGCTCGCCCAGCGCGAGGGCCACACCGAACTCGGCGTCGCCCTCGCCGACGCGGCCGACCTGCCGCCGGCCGTCGTCGTCTGTGAGATGCTCGACGACGAGACCGGCGAGGCCCTCTCGCCAGCCGACGCCCGCGCGTACGCCGACCGTCACGACTTCGTCTACCTCGAGGGGCGGACGGTCCTCGAGCGGCTTGGCTGAGCCCCGGCTACGCTCGGCCGTCGCTCGATCCGGTCAGTCGCCCTCGGACTCCAGCGTCGACTCGCCACGGCCCGCGCCGCTGCGGTAGACGGCATAGAGGATGAGCACCGCGATCAAAAAGTCGAAACTGTGTTCGACGAGGTGGTGGATCGCCATGGGGATCAGCCCGAACACGGTTGCGAGGCCGACGATCGATCTGGCGACCAGTAGCCCGAGGACGACGGTAATCAGGAGGTAACGAAACGACCGCCGACGCGAGTAGGCGACGACGCCACAGAGAAAGAGGATCGTCGTTCCGAGGACCGCTAGCACGATCACGCCCAAGAGCACTGGTGCGAACTCGGGGGGCAGCCAGCCGACCTCGAACGGGCTCGTGTGATACATTGCTGCTGGACGGTATCGGTGCGAGAGCCACCTATGCGCTTCGGTCGAGTTCGTACGGGCGATACGGTCGACTCCGTATGGGCGCTTCGGCCCAACCGTGGAGGGGTCGATCCGCACTTACGGGTCATATGACCCGTTCTTACCCAGTGGGAACGAAGCAAACCCGTTATGACGGACCGGTCGCTAGCCATCAGTAGCGGCTTCACTCGAGCACCTAGATTCAAATGAACGAGACTCGACAGGAGATCAGGACGCACGTACATGCAAACGCCGGTATCCACTTCAACGAACTCGTCAGGGAGTCGGCGTTCGCACCGGGACAGATCCAGTACCACGTTCGGCGACTGATCGACGAGGGCGAACTCGTCCGCGACGAGTACTACGGCCGAACGCACTACTACCCGCCCGCCTACGACGAGTGGGAACGCGCCGCCCTGGCGCTGTTCCGACGCGAGACGACCCGCGAAATCGTCGTCTACCTCATCGAACACGAGCCCGCTCGCCCCGCCGCTATCGCCGGCGAACTCGACATCGCCCGCAGCACGCTCGAGTACCACCTCGACCGCCTCGTCGAACACGAGGTCGTCGAAAAGCGCTACGACGCGCGCAACCGCGTCACGCTCGAACTCGCCAACCCGGAACTGACCGGCGAGTTGCTCTCGACGATCGAGCCCACGGTGCCCGACCGACTGCTCGACCGCTTTACCCGGCTCGTCGACGAACTGCTCGAGGGCACGCCCAGCTCCTCCGAATAGCGCAATCACGCCGGTCTCGACTGTCGCGGTCTTTGTTTCGACAATTCTCAGTGGTGCGCGCCGAACGGTCCGTCAGCAGTGGTGCGCGTCGAACGGGCCGTCCGCGGTGTCCACGCGCACGCTCACCCGTCCCGATTGGCTCGAAGCTGTAGCGACTCGAGGGTGACCGCCAGGCCGCCTGCGATCACCGTCAGGACCGCGACGAACCGCAGGATCGTCCCGAAGGCCGACGATTCGTCGTGGCCCTGTTCGAGGCCGGCCTGGTCGTTCAGGTCCTGATCGTGATCGCCGTGATCGTGCGCTTCCTCATCATCGTGGGCTTCGTGGCCGTGATCGTTCTGGTCACCGTGGTCGTGATCGTCGTGGTCACTGTGATCGTGCTCGTGGTCTTCGTCCGCCGCGGATACGACGGTCGCGTCGATCCACTCGCTTACGTAGTTCCCGTCGGGCGCGCCGGTGAGCCGGAGCTCCCACGCACCCTCGGTCGAGAGCGGCTGGACGGTCGCGTACCTCCCGTCGTCGGTTTCCTCGAGTTCGACCTCCCGATCGGAGCCGTCCTCGTCGCTGACCAGAAGCCGGACGGGCTGGTCCGATTCGATGGGATCGCCGTCCTCGAGGAACGCGACCTCGAAGACGATCGGTTCGTCTTCTGCGAGGAGCAGCGAGTCGTCAGCTCCGTCCTCGACGACGGGGAGGACGGTTACCTCGACGAGGGCGTCGTCGTACTCGTACTCGATCGTCGACTCCGTGAGTTCGTCGTCGGCACCGACCACCGCGGCCGTCGGTGCCGACGTGAGCACACCCGAAAGCAACAGCACGACTACCAGGAGGGCGACCTCGAGGCGGACGGCGCGCACGAACCGCGAGATCGATCGTTCCCGGTCGACTGACTCGGTGCCGCCGTCGGTGCCCACTGGCCTCGACGCGTCGGCCGGCCGGGCAGCTGCGGACGGCTCGAGACGCGAGAGCAGGACGAATCGGTTGAGTCCGCCCAGCCCGAGTGCGACGGTCGCGAGAACCAGTTTGGCGACGAGCACGAGCCCGTAGGCCGTCTCGAAGAGGCCGTCGGCCGTCGGGACGTGCCACGACGCGAGGATGAACCCGCTCGCGAGCACGAGGGTGACGCCGACGAGCGCGAGGACGGAGAACCGACGAACCGTTCGCGCGAGCACCGCTGGCCGATCCCCTGGAGGGCCGTTGCGGACCGCCGGGACGACGGCGAGCGCGAGGACGGCCAGCCCGCCGACCCAGAGGCCGGCGCCGAGGACGTGGACGAAGTCGATGACCGTCCCGTGCAGGCGGTCGATGGCGGTCGCCGAGTGGCTCGTCCAGGCGACCG
>LKMK01000021.1 GCA_001563805.1 Natrialbaceae archaeon B1-Br10_E2g2 | reverse complement strand
TGGGCGAGTCACGGTGATAATCCAGGGTCGTACTTGCCATTTCGTTCGGACGAACGGGAACTGACGGGATTTCCCTGTCCACTATACTCGTTCGATCGCCGCCGGCCGGTTGCTATGTGTATAGTATTCCGGTCGCCTGATCGATCACCGTTCCGGCAGGGACCGACCTCACATATAAAACCGGCCGTGGCGTACCTCGCGTATGTGGCACGGTTCGGTTTCGTTCGTACGTGATACCGTCTCCCGACGAGAGGCGTGGCTACTCGGTCACGATCCAGGGCTGGCGGGACGTGAGTGGCTCGGTGTGCTTCTGGCGCTAGTGACGGTCGGCGCCGTCGCCGGTGTCGTGAGCGACCTCCCCGTCGGTTCGGTCGGCCCCGGCGTTCTCGCACTCGCCGTCGGGGGAAGCACCGACCGCTCGAACCCGCTCGAGCGGCTCACGGACGACGTTCGTGCGTTCGTCGACCGTATCGACGACGCTGACGACGCCGGTCGGCCGCTCCCGGAGGGGGAGTTCCGGCTGGACCGAAACGACGAACTCGGCGAGCTCTCGGCGGCGATCGACGACCTGACGAGCGCCGTCGCCGACCGAACCCGCCAGCTCGCAGCACGCGAGCGGGAACTCAACCGCTACCGGGAGTTTACGGACGAGGTGCTCGGCGCGATCGACGACGTCTTCTACGTCATCGACGACGACGGCGACCTCGTCCGCTGGAACGAGCGGCTGGTCGAGGCGACGGGCTACTCCGACGCGGAACTCACCGAAATGAACGCACTCGAGTTCTACGACGGCCCCGATCGGGAGTCGATCGCGGACGCAATCGACGAGGTCGTCGAGACCGGCGAGGCACGCGTCGAGGCCTCGGTGGTGACCGCAACGGGCGAGCGAGTCCCCTACGAGTTCTCCGCATCTCGCCTCGAGGATCCCGACGGGAACCCGGTCATCGCCGGGATCGGACGTGACATCACCGACCGCAAGCGGTACGAACGCGAACTCGAGGCGGCGACCGAACGGCTGGACTCCGTGATCTCGAACGCGCCGGTCATCCTCTATGCCCTCGATCCTGACGGCGACTTCACCCTCTCGAAGGGGCACGCACTCGACGCCCTCGGGCTCGAGCCCGGCGACGTCGTCGGCGAGTCGGCGTTCGAGGTCTACGGCGACCACGAGGGGATCGTCGAGGACCTCGAGCGGGCGCTCGACGGCGAACCGGTCAACGCGATTCGTGAGATTGGCGAGACGATCTTCGAATCGACCTACCGGCCGGTCGTCGACGACGACGGCGACCTGACGAAGGTGATCGGCGTCTCGATCGACGTCACCGAACGCAAGCGCCGCCAGCGCGAACTCCGCGAGCGCGAACGGGAGCTGTCGACGCTGATGAGCAACGTTCCCGGAATGGTCTACCGGTGTGCGAACGAGCCGGACTGGCCGTTCGAGTTCGTCAGCGAGGGTGCGCTCGAACTCACCGGCTACGAGCCCGAGCAACTGGTCGACGGCAGCGTCAACTGGGCCAGGGACGTCATCCTCGAGGACCACGACGAGCTCTGGGCGGCGGTCCAGCGGGCGGTAGACGCACGGGACCCGTACCAGGTCACGTTCCCGATCGAGACGGCCGACGGCGAGCGTCGCTGGGTCAGAGAGCAGGGTCGGGGCGTCTTCGACGACGACGGCTCGCTCGAGCACCTCGAGGGGGTTATCATCGACGTCACCGAGCAGGTCGAGAGCAAGCACGAACTCGAGCGTACACAGCGGCTGCTCGAACAGACGAAACAGCTGGCGAGCGTCGGCGGCTGGGAACTCGACGTGCGTGAGGAGCCGTACAACCTCCGGTGGACGGCCGAGACCGGCCGCATCCACGGACTGGAGCCGGACGTCGAGATGACACTCGAGGAAGCCATCGAGTTCTACCACCCGGCGGACCTGCCGACGGTCGAGTCGGCCGTCGACCGGGCGATCACCGAGGCGGAGCCGTACGAACTCGAGGTACGACTGCAGACGCCAGACGACGACCAGCGGTGGGTTCGGATTCTGGGTGAACCGGTTCTCGAGGGTGGCGAGGTCGTCGCTGTTCATGGCTCGATCCAGGACGTCACCGACCGGAAAGAACACGAACGCGAACTCGAGCGCTCGGAGACGATCATCCAGGCACTCGACGAACTGGTGTACGTGGTCGACGACGAGGGCACCTTCCAGTTCCTCAGCGACGCGCTCACGCCGATCACCGGCTACGAACCCGACGAACTGCTCGGCGAGCACGCTTCGACGGTGTTGGCCGAGGGGGACGTCGAGCTCACCACCGAGCGGATCCGTGAACTGCTCCGTGCGGACGACGCCTCCCGGACGTTCGAGCTGGACCTCCGGACCAAGGACGGGGAACTGGTCCACGCCGAAAACCACATGGCGCTGTTGCCGATGGTGGACGGCGAGTTTCAGGGGACGGCCGGCGTCCTTCGCGACGTGACCGAACGGCGGGAACGCGAGCGCGAACTCGAGCGAACGCGGGCGTTGCTCGAGCGGGTCGAACAGCTGGCGGGTATCGGCGGCTGGGAACTCGACCTGCGTACCGAACCGCGCACGCCGATCTGGACGACGGAACTGTATCGGTTGCACGGACTGCCTCAGGACACCGAGCCCGGCCTTTCGGCTGCGATCGAGCAGTATCATCCCGAGGATCGGGCTCGGGTGCGCCGGACGCTCGAGGCGGCCATCTCGAGCGAGACGGTCTACGACCTCGAAGCCCGGATGCAGCCGACCCCCGAGGAGACCAGGTGGGTTCACGGCTTCGGGGTTCCCGTCTACGAAGACGGCGACCTCGTCAAATACCAGGGCGCACTCCAGGACGTCACCGACCTGAAACAGCGCGAACTCGCCCTCGAGTCGCTCCACGAGGCGGCCCGCGGCCTGCTCGGGGCGGAGACGGCCGACGACGTCGCGGCCGTCGCCGTCGACGCCGCAGCAGACGTCCTCGAGGCCACCGGCGTCGCGCTCTACCGCCTCGACGCCGCGGTGAACCGGCTCGTCCCGATCGCGCACACCGACGCGTTCGATCGCCTCTCGAGTGACGATCCGTCGGCGACGGTCGGTAACGGCGACTCGGTGCTCTGGAACGCGTTCGTGACGGGCGCACAGACGGTCGTCGACGACCCCGCCGCCTTCGACCGCTCGCAGGTGTTCGACGCGGCGGTCGAGAGCGCCGTCGTCGTGCCGGTCGGCGACCACGGCGTCCTCACGGTCGCCTCCGACGGCGCGCCGATCGACGCCCAGTCGCGCCGCTCGATCGAGACGCTCGTCGCGACCACCGAGGCCGCCTTCGACCGCCTCGAGAGCGAGGCCAGCCTGCGCGAACGCGACGCCGAACTCGAGGCGCGCAACCGCCGACTCCGCCGCCAGATCACGATCAACGACACGATCAGGCGCGTCAACCAGTCGCTGATCGGGGCGACGAGTCGGGCGGAGATCGAACGAACGGTCCCCGAACGACTCGTCGAGGCCGACGGCGTCGCCTTCGCCTGGATCGGCCGGCCCGACGCGGCCGACGCGTCCGTAGAGCCCGTCGCCTGGGCCGGCTCGAACGAGGAGTACTTAGACCGGATCTCACTCGACGTCGCCGGCTCGACCGAACCGGCCTGTGAGACGGCCCGTAGCGACGAGACGACGGTCGTCGAGAACGTGATCGACGAGCTCCAGCGCGAGCCGTGGCGACGCCAGGCGCTCGACGCCGGCTTCCAGTCGGTCATCAGCGTCCCGCTCGAACTCGAGGAGTACTCCTACGGCGTCCTGACGGTGTACGCGACCGAACCGGACGCGTTCACGGCGCTCGAGCGAACGGTGTTCACCGAACTCGGCGAGGCGATCGCGAACGCGGTCACCGCGACGAAGACCAGGGAGGCACTGCACGCCGAGACGCTCGTCGAACTCACGTTCGCGCTGTCGGACTCGGCCGACGTCCTCTCGCGGATCGCCTCGCTGACGGACGCCCGCGTCTCCTTCGAGGGGCTGGGGACGAACTCCGGCGAGGATACGGTGTTGTTCTTCGAGACGCGCGGCCCGTCGCCCGACGCAGTCGGCGAGGTCCTGGCGGATCTCGTCTCGGTCTCCGACCACCGCCTGATCAGCCACGACGACGACGACGACCGCTGTCGGTTCGAGGTACTCGTCGCGGGCGACAGCCTCGCTTCCCAGCTGGTCCGCCACGGTGCCAGCCCCCGAACGATCCGCGCCGACGGGGACGAGACCGTCGTGACCGTCGACGTCCCGACCGGAACCGACGTCCGGGAGTTCCTCGCGGTGGTCGCAGACCACCACGGCGAGGTCGAGCTTCGCAGTCGTCGCCACGTCGAACGGACCTTGCACACCCGACGCGAACTCGTGGGCGCGCTGTTCGACGACCTGACCGATCGCCAGCTCGAGGTCCTGCGGACCGCGTACTTCGCGGGCTTTTTCGAGTGGCCCCGCGAGAGCACCGGCGAGGACGTCGCCGAGATGCTCGACGTCTCCCAGCCGACGGTCAACCGGCACCTGCGGATCGCCCAGCAGCGGCTGTTGGCCAAGCTGTTCGAGTCCGAGACGGCCACGCCGGCCGAGGGGTAGGTCGCCACCACTTTCCTATCGCGTCCGCTGATTTCGCTGCCGACGCTCACGGTCCTGTCGCTCGTGCTGGACTCGTCCCCGCACCGGAGTCGTCGGCTGGCATCGGGCTGGCGGCGGTCGACGCCGAGAGGGGAATCAAAAAGGTCCTCGTGTTCGTACGTCGGTCCATGGAGCACTCTCCGCAGCGACTCGAGGACGGCCCGATCCGGACGACGCTCGTCGCGTTCGGGCTGGCCGTCTTCGGCATCGCCGCGACGCAGGTGACGACGTATCCGGTGCTCGTCCTCGAGCCGGCACTGGCGGACGCGCCGGCAGAGACGCCGATCGCGACGCGGACGGTCTTTTTCGTCCTGAACTTCCTCGGGTTCGTCCTCGCGGGCGCCGTCTACCTCCGGTGGACCGACCGCGGCTGGTCGTTCGTCGACCTCCGGTGGCCGACCCGACGTGACTGGCGCTACGTCGTCGGTGGGATCCTCGCGAGTATTCTGTTTTACGTCGTCGCGAGCGTCCTCATCCAGGCGCTCGGGTTGCCCGCCGCCGAGAGCCAGGTCGTCGACTTCGTCGGTGACGACCAGACGATGATCCTGGTGATGATCGCCATCGTCTTCTTTTTCAACGCGCCGGCCGAGGAGTTTCTCTTCCGGAACGTGATCCAGAAGCGCCTCTACGCGGCGTTCTCCCGGCTCCAGGCGGTTTTCGCCGCGAGCGCGATCTTCGCGGCGGTCCACCTCCCCGTCTACGTCATCTACGCCGAGTCGGGGCTGGCGACCGCCGTCTCGCTTTCGGTCGTCTTCGGCGGCTCGGTCGTCTTCGGCTACCTCTACGCGAGAACCGACAATCTCGTCGTCCCGACGGTCGCCCACGCCGCGTTCAACGCCGTCCAGTTCGGGCTGCTCTATCTCGCCCTCGAGTACGACCTCGAGGAGGTCGAGACGCCGTCGATGCTCCTCGAGGGGCTGGCCGTCCTCGCCGTCGCATTCTGACCTGCATCGGACAGCGGCTGCCTCCGCGCCGGGGTCCGTCCCTTTATTACCGACCGCATGAGAGTGGCGGGTATGTCCCAGGCGAAGGGCGACCGCCGCGAGCGGGAACTCGTCAACGCGCTCGACGAGGCCGGCTTCGCGGTGATGCGTGCGCCCGCCAGCGGCTCTGCGACGGACCGCGAACTCCCCGACGTGCTCGCCGGCGACGGCGAGGTCTTCTACGCGATCGAGGCGAAATCGAGCTCCGGAAAGCCGATCTACCTCACCGGCGAGGAGGTCGAGGCCCTGATCTACTTCGCGAACAACTTCGGCGCGAAACCCCGCATCGGCGTCCGATTCGACCGCGAGGACTGGTACTTCTTTCACCCCGGCGACCTCCACGTCACCGACGGCGGTAACTACCGGGTGAAAAAGGAGACCGCACTCGCCGAGGGGACCGACTTCCCCGAGTTCGTCGGCGAGAGCGAGAAGATCACCCTCGCGGACGTCGGCGAGGACGGCGTCGGCGACGACGGCCCCGACGAGGAGATCCTCCGTGTCCTCAACGCCGTCAAACAGGACGTGATGGACGTCGAGGAGGCAGCGGAGTTACTCGAGTAAGCGATGGCCGGCGCCGACGTCGACGCCAGCGTCGGTCGCTCGCGGGGCGATTTTCGATCGGGCGTGAAAGCCAGCTGGAGATCTCGAGTCGGACGCTCTCGCCCGTCGGTGCCCGATCTTCAGGGACCTCTCAGATGGCAACAGTGAACGCCCGCTGAACGGAAAACGGCGCCGATGAGGTGGGTGTCGGCGCGACGGTCAGGTGACTCCAGCGACAGCGGTGGGTGGATTGGTGCGATTCGGTGGGTGCGATTCGGCGGGTGCGATTCGGTGGGTGCGATTCGGCGGGTGCGATTCGGTGGGTGCGATTCGGTGGGTGCGATTCGGTGGGTGTGGGCGGTGGGTGTGTCCCACAGTTCGATCCTGGGACGCGACTTCAGTAATCGTTCTGGTACGACGTCCGAAACTGAGAATCGTCGAATCCCTGGTGAGTACTGCCCACCAAAGCGAGCGGCGACCGGGGTCGATCAGTCGTCCGCCTCGAGGGGCGTCTCGATGGCGTCGGGTTCGACCGGCGCGTACCGGACGATCGCGTCGAACGCCTCGAGCGGGAGCCGATCACCGCCCGTGATCCCGCGGGCCTCGCGGTTCTCGAGTTCGGTCGTGACGAACCGACGGGCGACCAGCGCCAGGCGGCCGTCGCCCTTTTCGAGCCCTTCCTGGGCCTCCTCGAGCAACAGGGCCGCCGTGAACACCTCGAAGATGTAGTGGGCGAGGCGTTTCGCCGTGAGCTGGACGTAGTCGTCGTCTTCGCCGGCAAGTGCGGCCAGCGCGGTCGCGAGGTCGGTGAACTCGCGTTCGACGACCGCGACCGACTCCTCGAGTGCGGGGTGAGTCGCCGCGTCGAGGCGCGTCTGGATCGCTTCGATCAGGGGTTCGTGGGCGGCCTCGGCCTCGAGCGCCCGGAGGACGTCGAGCGAGAGGACGTTCTCGGTGCCCTCCCAGATGGGCAACACCTGGGCGTCCCGGAGCAGCCGGTGGGTGACGAAGTCGTTGACGTAGCCGTTGCCGCCCTGGATCTCCATCGCGTAGGAGGTCGTGTCGACGGCCATCCGGCCGGTCCGCAGTTTGGCGATCGGGATCAACAGCCGCATCAGCCGATAGGCGTCCTCGGCGACGCCCTCGTCGACGTCGACCGATTCGTCGCCGCGGGCCGCGCGTTCGGCGCGCTCGCGCTCGGAAAAGAGCCGCGCCGTCTCGAAGACGTACGCCGTCGCCGCCTCGTAGTCGACGGCCATGTCCACGAGGTCCTCGCGCATCAACGGGTACTGGTCGATCGTGTTCCCGAACGCCTCGCGGTTTGCGGCGTGGACCTTGCTCTCGAGCAGCGCCCGACCCATGATCCCACAGGAGGCGGCGGCGTTCGACAGCCGCTCCAAGTTGAGCATCTCGGCCATCTGCTTGAAGCCCCGTTCTTCCTCACCGACGAGGAGGGCTTTCGTCCCGTCGAACTCGACTTCGCCCGTCGGGACCGCGATCGTGCCGAGTTTGTCCTTGAGCCGGCGGTACAGCTGGTCGTTGCGCCGCTCGCTCGGCAGTGCGCCGGCCACTGCTCGCCGTTCGCCCTTGGTCAGGACGCCCTCGTCGGGGTCGCCGTGGGGGACGAGGAACATCGAGAGCCCGTCGGTTCCCTCGGGAGCGTCCGGCGTCCGGGCGAGCGCGAGCGTCCCCTCGGCGTCGATATTGGAGCAGAACCACTTCTCGCCGGTGAGCCGCCAGCAGCCCGCCTCTTCGTCGTACTCGGCGGTCGTCTCGTTCGCGCCGACGTCGCTGCCGCCCTGCTCTTCGGTGAGGAACATCGCGCCCTCTATCAGGTCGTCGTACTCGCGGCTGACGAGTCCGTCGTAGTAGGCCTCGAGGTCGCCGTCGTCGAACTTCTCTAAGACGAGCGCCGCGCCAGCGGTCATCGCCACTGGGCAGCCGAAGCCGCCGTCGGCGTAACACAGCAGGTGCAACTGCGCGAGGTAGTGACTGAGCGCCATCGGCTCGTCCCGGCCCGGCGGCGCCTCGAACGAGTCGGCGACGATGCCCGCCTCGTAGACCGCCTCCTCGTTTTCGTACTGTTCGGCCGGGTAGCGCACGCGGTTCTGGACGTCGCCGTACTCGTCGTACGTCTCGAGTTCCGGCCCGTGGTCGTCGACGTAATCCGCGTTGTCGGCGACGGTGTGGCCGATGAGGTCGCCGAACTCGGAGAGCCGCGGTTCGGCCCACTCGAACTCGTCTCCCTCGTACACCCGGCGGAGTTCGCGCTGGAGCGTCCGGTCGACCTCCCAGTAGTTGACGTGCCGTCCCGCCTCGAGGGCGCCGTAGTCGATCCCGTCGGTCATACTGTGTGCTTCGATAGCAACGGTCAAGAAATCGGCTGGTTTCAACGGGACGTGCGTTCGTCGGCGTTGTCGGTGGACCTTATCGGGCTGTCGAACGACTCCGGCGGGCGTTTCGCCGTGACCCGTCCGGCCGCTTCTCGAGTCGCGTCCGGGGGAACGTGTAGACCTTCAGCGAGCGCGGGACGACGCCGTTGGGTTTGACTCGAGCGTGGGGGTAGACGGCGCCGACGACGGGGACGTCCGGCTCGTAGCGCTCGTTGGTACCGTACTCGGCGACGGTGCAGTCGGCCTCGCGGATCTCGACGGCGTCGGCACGCAGGTCGGAGATGTCGACGACGGTGACCCGATCGCCCGTCTCGCGGTCGCGGACGGCGTCGCCCGGCCGGATCGCGTGCTCGTCGCAGTAGCGTGGCTCGATCGCCTCGGCTTCGTCCACGAAGACGGGCTCGCCACAGTCGTGGCAGGCGAGGGCCACCTCGCCCGGCGGCGGGCTTCGGCCTGCGGTGATCTCGATCGCGACCCGTCGGACGTGCTTGCAGCGGACGCCGCGGAAGACGTGATCCGGACAGGTACAGCGACCCGCCTCGAGGTCGACGAGGTAGCTGTGGTCGCTCGCGGACTCGACCTCGTAGAGGCCATCGCCCAGCGGGAGCACCGACATCGCCTCGGTGCGTGCCCGGAGCGACCGCTCCTCGAGGTGGTCGGAGGCCGGTACTGGCAGGGGTGCTTTCGGTGATGCTGTCGTTTTCATGGGTGCATCGGGGGTCGCAACTGGTCGGCTGGCTACTCGATTCGAGTAGGGGCTCGAGGCGTATAACGCCCGTGCTGGGCGTCAGAGCGGCTGTTATTCACCGATTCCGGACGGACCGGACGCGAGCGAGAACCGGAGGACCACGAGGTCGTGGCCGAATGGGGCCCCGTCGCTCGAGGCCGTCCGATTCACGCCGAGTAGTTTCGCGAGCAGTCGCCGCTGTCCGGCGTAGACGGCACCCAGCCGCGCTCGAGCTGCCGGATCGGTCACGACCTCGCCGACTGCGGACCGGCGACGTCCTGCGAGCTGAAGTGTACACGCCCGCGGCTCCCGGAAGTTCCGCCACCAGTTCGTCGCCGATTCGGGCGTGAGCACGACGACCGTCTCGTCCCGCCGCGCGTACGCAACCGTAAGCGTATACTCGCGACCGCTGTGGCGTCCCCGATACGTGAGGAGTGTGAGTGCGCGACTCGCCAGCCAGTGAACCCGCGACCGGAGCAGCCGCTCGACGAGCGGGTTCACGACGCGTTTTTCGACCGCCATCGCCAGCCCGACGGCCCGACTCGAGGCGGTGGGCACGCCCGCGACTACGGCGCCAGGCGGCATCATCGTCCCGGCGACAATCGGCCGCGACACGAGGCTTCTAAGGGATCGGGTACGTTTCTGGGTGTATGGGACTGCTGGACGGACTCCGTGCCGCCCTCGGGTTGCGCGCCGAAGCCGACGCCAGACGCGACGCCGATCCCGAGGACCTCTTCGGGATGAGCACCGCCTACCTGACGATGGAGGCCGAACTGGGCTACGACTCCCTCGGCGTGGGGGCGCTCTGTTTCTCCGGGGTGGACTCCCACAGCTTCCGCGAGGCCGTCGACGAGGTCGAAGCGATCCTCGAGGCCGGCCGGGCGGACACCGGCACCGACTTTCGCGTCACCGAGGACGACCACGGCTACCACTGGGTCGTCCTCGAGGACGCAGACCCCGAGGACCTGATCACGAGCATGCACTTCGCTGCCGACACGTTCATCGAGCACGGCTACGGTTCGCGGCTGCTGGCGGCCGTCTTTGGCTATGACAGTCCGGGAGGGTCGGCCTACTGGATCTACTCGTTCCGCCGCGGGGCCTACTACCCGTTCGCCCCCCGTCCCGGCCGCGAGCGCGACTCGAGCGCGGAGTTCAAACTCGAGGCGGCGCTCGACGGCGAACTCGAGATCGAACGCGAGAAGGAGTACTGGTATCCGCTGTGGCCGAGTGCGAGCGGGACCCATCCCTGGGAGTAACGGACCCCGACGTCCGACAGCGGCCGACCCGAATCCACCTCCATTATACGGATTCGCTCGGTATCCTCGAGCAGTGAGCGAGTTGCACCAGTTCGACGACGACTGGAACCAGTACAAGGGAGACGCCCACCACTCCGGGGTCAGCGCCGACCGCGAGGGGCCACGCCGGATCGAGGAGGCGTGGACGACCGATCTGGTCGGTCCCGTCGGAACGCCGGTCTGTGACCACGACACCGTCTACGTCGGGACGACCCGCGGGAATCTGTACGCGCTCGAGGCCGAGACGGGCCGGCGGGTGTGGACCGTCGAGACGACGCTGTCGACCGAGACGGCGCCGGTCGTCACGCGCGAGTTCGTGTACGTCGCCACCGAGGACGGGACGGTCCGCGCCGTTGATCCCGCAACGGGTGACCACCGATGGGACGTCGAGTTGCCGGGCGCGCTCGCTGGCGCACCGACGCTCGCCGACGGCCGCCTCTTCGTCGGCCACGCCGACGGGCTCTCGGTACTCGCGGCCGAGACCGGCGACCTGCTGTGGACACACGAGACCGAGGGGGCAGTCGCCGGCTCGCCCGCGGTCGCCGACGACCGCGAGTGGAGCGGCCCCCGCGTCTTCGTCGCCACCGACGAGGAGACGGTCCTGGCGCTCGAGGCCGAGGACGGCGAGGAGAACTGGACCGTCCCCACAGATGGGGTCGTCGCCGGCGGCCCGACGATCGCCGACGGCCGGGTGTACGTCGCGGACGACGCCGGTCGCCTGCTCGCCCTCGGCGGTGATTCGGGCCAGTCGTGGTTCACGTACAAGACCCGTGATCCGTTCACCTCGTCCGTGACGGTCCTCACCGGGGAGACGGTCGCCGTCGACGAGGTGCCGACGACCGACGCGGACTTCGAGGAAGGGACGACGTTCGTCGGTGCGGCCGACGGCTACGTCCACGTCACGGACACGACGTTCGGCCGACGAAAGGTCCGCGGCTGGCTGTTCTCGAAGAAGGGACTGGCGCTGGACGGCGAGATCCGCGCGTCGCCCGTCGTCGTCGGCAACGTCGTCTGCGCCGCCGACACGACCGGTTCGGTCTACGGAATCGATGCCCACCGCTACGATCACTGGTGGCACTTCTCCGCCGACGGCCCGGTCACGAACACCCCCGCTGTCGGCGACACTCGCCTGTTCGTCCCCTGTGAGGACGAGCGACTCTACTGTCTCGAGTGGTCGCCGGGCGACCAGCCTTCGCGGTAGATCGACCTCGCAGTCGGTCGGCTGTAGCGGTGGGTCGGCAGGCTGCAGCGGTGGGTCGGCCGTCACGGACAGTCGGCTGTGACAGTCGATCAGCTGACGCCGTTCTGCTCGCCGTGAGAGCGCTGCTCTCACGAACCCTCGCTCGGTTCACTCGCGAGGACGTTGTCCGAGTAGGTACGCTCGACCAGCCAGACCCGGACGGGGTTGTCACCGACACTCATACGTTCGCCGTCGACGACCACCGAGAAGTCGATAGGGGCGTCGAACCTCCTCGGCTATCCGACGTTCTCGTCCCTGCTACTGTCCGATTTTCGAACGACTCTCTCGAGTGCCCCCGCGCAGTCGTCCAGTTTCACTTTCACTCTCCTGTTAACGAGGGTTTATCAGGGGTCCCGCACAACGGTGGAGTATGCCCGAAGCAGATCTCGAGGAACTCCCCGGCGTCGGACCGGCAACTGCAGACAAACTCAAAGACGCAGGCTACGACTCGTTCGAGAGCCTGGCCGTCGCCGCTCCCGCAGAGCTGTCGAACACGGCCGACGTCGGTGACTCCACGGCTGGCGACATCGTCCGCGCAGCCCGAGAAGCCGCCGACGTCGGCGGCTTCGAGACCGGCTCGACCGTCCTCGAGCGACGGAACAAGATCGGCAAACTGAGCTGGCACATCGACGACGTCGACGACCTGCTCGGCGGCGGCATCGAGACCCAGTCGATCACCGAGGTGTACGGCGAGTTCGGTTCCGGGAAATCCCAGGTCACCCACCAGATGGCCGTCAACGTCCAGCTTCCCAAGGAAGTCGGCGGCCTCCACGGTTCCTGTATCTTCGTCGACAGCGAGGACACGTTCCGCCCCGAGCGAATCGACGACATGGTCCGTGGGCTTCCGGACGAGGCTATCGAGGCGGCGATGGAAGACCGCGAGATCGAGGGCTCGGCGGACGACGAGGCGGCGCTCGACGAACTCATCGACTCGATGCTCGAGTATATCCACGTCGCGAAGGCGTTCAACTCGAACCACCAGATGCTGCTCGCGGAGAAAGCGAAGGAACTCGCCGGCGAGCACGAAGACTCCGAGTATCCCGTTCGCCTGCTCTGTGTCGACTCGCTGACGGCACACTTCCGCGCGGAGTACGTCGGCCGTGGCGAACTCGCGAACCGCCAGCAGAAACTCAACAAACACCTCCACGACATCGACAAGGTCGGCAACCTCTACAACGCCGCCGTCATCGTCACCAATCAGGTCACCTCGAACCCCGACGCCTTCTTCGGCGACCCGACGAAACCCATCGGTGGCAACATCCTCGGCCACAAGTCGACGTTCCGCATCTACCTCCGTAAGTCCAAAGGCGACAAGCGGATCGTCCGCCTCGTCGACGCGCCGAACCTCGCCGACGGCGAAGCCGTCATGCGCGTCGAGGAAGCCGGGCTGAAACCCGAGTAACGACTCCGCGCCGCGGTTTTCCTTATTCGAGCGTCTCGAGCGCTGTGTCCCGTTTTTCGACGACGGCCTCGATCCGGTCTTTCTTGTCCTCTGGGTCTTCGAGGCCCTGCAGCCAGGCGAGTGCGCTGTAGAACGCCACCAGCCGTCCGATCTCGGCTTCGGTCAGCAGGCCGAGGTCACCGGCTGCGGATTCGTAGATCACTGGCGACTCGACACGTTCGGTGACGCGTTCGTAGCCGCCGTCGGCGATCAGTTCGTCGACGTACGCGTAGGACTCGAGTTCTTCGGCGAACGCTCGCCGGAGCCGCCGGGTCGCGTCGCGCTCGCGTTTCCAGTACAGCAGGTACGAGCCCGCGGCGGTCGCGACCGCGCCGATGACCGCGCCGAGCACGAAACCGATCGCGGTGTCGACCATGGCCGCTCCAGGAGAACCGAACGGGTAAGCCTGTGGCTGGCAGCGGAAACGGGGTCGATAGTGTGCCGGGCCTCCGATCGCAGCACCCAAAAACGTTCGCCGGGGCGTCGTAAAGGTGGTGAGCGACCGCAGAAACCGACTCGAAACGAAACCGGTGGCCGCTAGTCTTCGGTCGTCGTCCTGTCCTTCTCGAGGTCGCCCTGGTAGATCTCCGCGCCGTCCTGGGCGACCTTTTCGGCCAGGACGGCACACTTGACCCGCATCGGGGAGATGTCGACGCCGAGCATGTCGACGATATCGTCGCGGTCCATCTCGAGCAGTTCCTCGACGGTCTTGCCCTGGAGTTCGCTCGAGAGCATGCTCGCGGCGGCCTGGCTGATCGCACAGCCGTCGCCGGTGAACGCGACCTGTTCGATCGTCTCGCCGTCGTCGGCGAGGTTGACGTCCATTCGAATCTCGTCGCCACACATCGGGTTCTCGCCGACGTGGGAGAACGTCGGATCCTCGAGTTCCCCGTAGTTACGGGGGTTCTTGTAGTGGTCGAGGATCTGCTGTCTGTACATGTCTGAGCCCAGTCCCATCGGTATCCCGGAATAGACCGCTGTGTTGTAAAAGGATTCCGGGGCTCGCCGTGACTCGATATCAGAAGTGGTTACGTAACGGCCTCGAACGCGATCGAGGTCAGTTACAGAACGGGTTCCGTTCGGTCGCGACGGCGGCGCAAACAGCGGGTACACGCCTCGTCGAACGGTTGGTGGTCGATGCGCTACGTTGGTCCCTGGTCGGTGGGGGGATTGACGTAGCAGGCGTCTACGATGGCGAGAACGCCGATGATGCCCGCGAAGACGATCGCCTGGATCACCGACGTGCCAAGCACGTAGACGCCGACCAGTGCAACCGCGAACGCGACCGGGATGACCGCGAGGATCAGATCGTACCGGTCGGCCGCGGCGAGAACACCGACCAGGGCTTCGAAGGGGTCCCGTTCGGGACGATCGATGGATTTCTCGTACATGTGCTCTCACCTCGGCGTCGGGAGTAACGGCCGGAAGGCGAAAAAACCCTTCGGGAGTTGTTCGTTGCGTACGAGGGTCGGCGTCTGCGGTGGGGAGTTCCGGGGGACTACCGCGACCCGCTCACCTCGCGATCGAACTGGTCGACGTACGCGTCGACGAACGCGACACGGTCGGCAGCGAGGTCCCGACCCACGTCGGTGTACATCCGTTCCGGCAGCTCGAGGATCTTCTTGTGCAAGTGGTTGTACTGGGTCGCCCCGGCCGGCGCGTCGTCTTCGTCGACGGGGACTGCGGGATCGTATAGCGGCGAGCCGATCGTCCCGCCGTGGGCGAACACCCGGGCGATGCCGACCGCGCCGAGCGCGTCGAGGTTGTCGGCGTCGGCGACCAGTTTCGCCTCGAGCGTGCGGGGCTCGACGTCGGTCGAGTACCGGTGGGCTCGGACGCAGTGGCGGACCCGATCGATCGTCCCCTCGCTCGCGCCGACGTCGGCGAGGATGCGACCGGCTTCCTCGGCACCCCAGCTCGCGTGGTCGTCGATCTCGCCGCGGTCCTCGCGCTCGCGGCCGATATCGTGGAGGGAGACGGCGAGTCTCACGACGCGGTCGTCCGCCGGCTCGGGGTGGCGCTCCAGGAGCGTCTCGGCGATCGCTTCGACGCGCTGGACGTGGTGCCAGTCGTGGGCTGCGGGTGCGTCCTCGAAGTACGGGCGAGCGCGGCTGCGAACCGTCTCGAGCATGTCTTTCCCTTTCGAAACGCCGGTAGTAAACGTACCGTCACCGTAACGGGTCAGAACTCGGTCCGTTCGACCTGCTGCTCGAGCGTCCGGCAGCCGACGACCAGCCGATCGGGAACGTCGGTCGCGTTCGCGTACACTCCCTCGAGCACGATCCGGACCTCGTCGAATCGCGGCCCGCGGGTGGCCGAAAACGGCGTTCGCTCCCACTCGACGTAGCCGCCGTCGGCGAGCAACGGGAGGTGGTGGTGCTGTAACTCGACCCGGAGCGTTTCGGGGTCCGTCTCTACGGCGGGAGTTGCGGCCGCATCGGGCAACTGGACCCACCCGCCGTCCGGCACGTCCATCAGCGCGTCGACGATCTGTCGTCGCGGCTCGGCCGAGAGGGCGTCGAACACTCGATCCCACCGATGAGCCACGCGCTTGGGGTCCTGCTGATGACGGTCTGGCATGTTTTTCCATTACAGATACTACATAATAAATGAGCGTGTTGTTACCGTGCCACAAGAATTTGTCTCGTGGTACCACCCGCTGATGGTTAACTCCGGTTCCTGGCCTCCTGTTACTCTCACACCGAACCCCCAGTGGAAAAACAGTGCTCTGCTCCCTGCGAGTAGCAGTCGACGCCCTCGCGGACGTCGTCGCTTTCGGGAGCTACGCGAACAGCTGTCTGGCGTCGTCGAGTGCGGCGACCAGCTTGTCGACTTCCTCGCGCGTGTTGTACACGTAGAACGAGGCTCGAGTCGAGGCCGGCACGCCGAGTTTGTCGTGGAGCGGCTGGGTACAGTGGTCGCCGGCGCGGACGGCGATCGTGTGGTCGTTCATAATCGAGGTCAGGTCGTGGGCGTGGACGCCCTCGAGGTTGAAGCTGACGAGGCCGCCGCGGTCGGGCCCACCCTCGGGGCCGTAGAGCTCGACGTCGCCTTCGGCCGCGAGTCGGTCGTAGGCGTAGGCCGCGAGTTCCTCCTCGTGCTGTCGGACCCGGTCCATGCCGATCTCCTCGAGCCAGCCGATGGCCGCGTGGAGGCCGACGGCTTCGGCGATCGGCGGCGTCCCGGGTTCGAACTTCCAGGGGAGGTCGGCCCAGGTCGACTCCTCGAAGGTGACCTTGCGGATCATCCCGCCGCCGTAGAGATAGGGTTCCATCTCCTCGAACAGCGCTTCCTTTCCGTAGAGGACGCCGATGCCGGTGGGGCCGGCCATCTTGTGGCCCGAGAAGGCGTAGAAGTCGGCACCGATCTCGTCGACGTCGACGGGACGGTTGGGGACGGCCTGGGCGCCGTCGATGAACGCGAGCGCGCCGTGGTCGTGGGCCAGCTCGGTCAACTCGGCGACGGGGTTGACGGTGCCCAGCGTGTTCGAGACGTGGACGGCGGAGACGATCGCCGTCTCGTCGTCGATAAGCTCGCGGGCGTGGTCCATGTCGAGGCGGCCGTCGTCGCCGACGCGGATGTATTCGACGTCCGCGCCGGTGCGTTTTGCGACCTGCTGCCAGGTGACGAGCGAGGCGTGGTGTTCCATCTCGGTCAGCACCACGGTCTCGCCCGGCTCGAGTTCGTTCAGCCCCCACGAGTACGCGAGCAGGTTCTCGGCTTCGGTCGTGTTCTTCGTGAAGACGACCTCCTCGCGTCCGTTCGCCCCGATGAACTCCGCGACGCGGTCGTGGGCCTCCTCGTAGGCGATCGAGGCTTCCTGGCTCAGGTGGTGGATGCCGCGGTGGACGTTCGCGTTGTAGCGACGGTAGTAGTCGCTCATCGCGTCGACGACCGCGTCGGGGGTCTGGGTCGTCGCCGCGTTGTCGAGGTAGACGACCTGCTGGCCGTCGAACTCCCGCTCGAGAATGGGAAACTCCTCGCGGATGGCCTCGACGTCGAGCGACTCGAGGTTCTGGTGGCTCATTACCGTCTAGGACGGATCCCAGACAAAACACTCCTTCGGTTCCCCACCCGGAAGACCGACTGTTTCGCCGGTCTCTCCGGCGTTCGGGACCCGGAGGTATAGTTGCCACTGCACGTCAGTGTACACCTGATGACCAGACGGTTCGGCGATCAAAATCGTTACAGCTGTTACTATAGCCGTCGGCCGGCCAGCTCACCGCCGGAGCCGACCGCCAGTCCGGACGGCGTCGACGCTCTCGGCGGGGTAGTTTCTGCCCCTGAAATCCCGGGCGTCGGCTTATATGTCCGTTCGTGGTAGCTGGGCAACATGGCAGCCATCGAGACGGCCGGGCTGACGAAGCGGTACGGCGACGTCACGGCCGTCGACGCCCTCGAGTTGACCGTCGAGGAGGGAGAGGTGTTCGGGTTTTTGGGGCCCAACGGCGCCGGCAAGTCGACGACGATCGACCTTCTGCTCGACTTCGTCCGGCCGACCGCCGGCTCCGCGACGGTGCTCGGCTACGACGCACAGGCCGACGCCCAGGCCGTGAGCCGCCGCGTCGGCGTCCTCCCGGAGGGGTTCGACGTCTACCCGCGGCTCACCGGCCGTCGCCACGTCGAGTTCGCCATCGAGACCACCGACGCCGACGACGAGCCGGACGAGATCCTCGAGCGCGTCGGCCTCGAGCCCGACGCCCGCGACCGTCCCGCCGGCGAGTACTCGACGGGAATGCGCCAGCGTCTCGCGACGGGAATCGCCCTGGTCGGCGACCCCGACCTGCTGTTGATGGACGAACCCGCTTCCGGCCTCGATCCCCACGGGATCAGCGACCTCCAGACGCTCGTCCGCGAGGAGGCCGACGCCGGGACGACCGTCTTCTTCTCGAGTCACATCTTAGAACACGTCGAAGCCGTCTGTGACCGCGTCGGCGTCCTCGTCGACGGCCGACTGGTCGCCGTCGACACGATCGCTGGACTGCGCGCGTCGGTCGGCGCCGGGGCGACGATGGAACTCACGCTCGACCGGCCGGCCGACCGCGCTGACGACGTCGTCGCCGCGCTCGACGACGTCACCGACGTCACTACCTCGGGGCGTACTCTCGAGTGTGTGGTCACCGATCCGCGGGCGAAAGCACTCGTCGTCACCCAACTCGAGGACGCGGGCGTGACCGTTCGAGACCTCCGCGTCGAGGACGCCTCGCTCGAGTCGCTGTACACGACGCTGACCGACGAGCAGGCGGCTGACGCCGCAGCCGAGGCGCTCGAGGACGGGTCCGGCTCGGACGCGAACCCCGAACGCGAACCGGAGGCGGTCGGATGACGTCGAACGTGTGGGCGGTCGCGCGAAAGGAGTTCGACGACGCCGGCCGCTCGCGGCTGCTCTGGGCGCTCGTGGGGTTGCTCGTACTCGTCGCGGCGGTCGGTTACGCGGCGCTGTGGTACGCTGACGAACCCGTCACCGCGAGCGAGGCGCTCGCGTTCCTCGGGGTGCCATTGCAGGTGTTGCTCCCGATCGCCGCCCTCGTGGTCGGCTACATGGCCGTCGTCGGCGAGCGACGGTCCGGGAGCATCAAGCTCCTGCTGGGGCTGCCGCCGACCCGGACCGACGTCGTCCTCGGGAAGCTTCTGGGTCGACTCGCCGTCGTCGGCGTCGCCGTCGGGCTGGCGTTCGTCGTCGCGCTGGTCCTCGGTGCGATTCTGTTCGGCGAGGCGCCAGTGTTCGACTGGCTCGCCTTCGGCGCGATCACGCTCCTGTTCGGCGCGGTGTTCGTCGCCGTCGCCGTCGGCGTCTCCGCCGCCGTCTCCACTCGAGGTCGAGCGATGGCGCTCGTCGTCGGCTGTTACGTCGCCATCGTCGCCTTCTGGGAACTACTCACCGCCGGTCCCTACTACCTGCTGTACGGCCACGGCCCGCCCGTCCAGGCCGCCCCCTGGTATCTCGTGCTCGAGCAGTTCAACCCCGTTCTCGCGTACACGACCCTGACGAATCTCGTCCTCGAGAACGACCTGGTCCCGCTGCAGTTCCAGTACGGACTCGAGTCGATCGAGGCGGCCGGGATGACGCCGGCGGAACGATACCCCGGCGACGCACCCGTCTACCTCCAGGAGTGGTTCGCCTCGGTCGCGCTTTTGATCTGGCTGGTCGTTCCCGTCGCCATCGGCTACTATCGGTTCACCCGGGCCGACCTGTAACCCGCTCTCCCGCGGCACGGCTCGAACACGACAGCCGGTGAACCGATCGGCAAACGCCACCGGATCGACCGGGACGTCGACGACAGCCGGTGCAGTGGACCCGTTCTGGACTCGGTGATCAGTTTCCCTCTTCGGTCTCTCGAACCCGCTCGTTGTCTCGATACCTCCCGTCGGTCGGTTCAGGCCGTTCGTCGGTTCCGTGCCCGTCTTCCGACAGCGCTCGCTCGAGTTCCCTTTCGAACGCCTCTTCGGACAGCTCTCCCTGCCGATACCGCGTTTTGAGTTGTTCGGTCGCCGACGCGTCGGCTTGGGCTTGGGATTGTCGGTCGGACTCAGAGACTGTCTCGAGGTAGTTTCGATACTCGCTCGCGGCGTCGATCCGCCCGATCGCCGACAGATAGACCGGCCAGAGCGTGAGTACGGTCACGACGGTGAGGAACACGCCGGCGACCGCGGCCACCGGAACGACCAGCACCGAAGCGATCCAGGGGTTGACCAGAAAACCGACCGCGAGCATCAGCGCGTAGATCCCGACCGGCCCGGCGACTGCCGACAGCCCGACCCGTCCGAGTGCTCCGTCGGGCGTGTACGCCTCGATGAGCCGGCGGACGCCGGTTCGGATCGATTGCGGTGGGGAAGCGTCCGGCATACACACACATACGTGTCACCCGGGCATCAACAGTCGCCTCACAGTCGCTCGCTGAGAGCACTGTATCGCCGTCGCTCTCAGTACATCCGCAGCAACTGGGCGTGACGCGTCTCGCCGACCTCGAGGACGTTCGCTTCGTCGACGATTCCCTCCTCGATCGCGAGTGCCACCGCGCGGGTGCCGACGATGTTGGCGACGTCGGCCCGAACGAGGCTGTCGACGACGGCTCCCTCGTCGACCTCGTCGCCGCCGTAGAACTCCTCGGTGACCGTCAGCGAGAACTCGCCTTCCTCGAACGTCTCGCCGAGAACGTCGCTGTCACAGACGGCGACGAGCAACCCCTGTTCGGTCTCTCGCTCCTTGACGATCATGCTCACTCGAGGTGCCACTCTCGGTCGCGTTCGGACTCACTCCCGGGATCGTCGAGTTCGACGTCCTCGCGTGGCTGGCCGCCAGTGCCGGCGCCCTGGCCTCCCATCTCGCGGCGCTCTTCGACCAGTCGCTGCTCGGCCCGCTCGAGCAGTTCGTTTGCCTCCTCGGCGATCGCCTCGGCCTCGTCGTACTCGCCGAGTTCCTCGAGAATAGTCGCTTTCTCCTCGAGAACCTTCGCGTTGCGCAGCCCGAGCCGGATGGCGTTGTCGATGCAGTGGAGTGCCTCCTCGGCCAGGCCGCGTTCTGAGAGGAAGAACGCCCGGTTGAACCAGCCTTCGGCGAACCGTTCGTCGAGTTCGACGGCGCGTTCGGCGTGTTCGAGCGCCTGGGCGGTCTCGCCGAACTCCCAGAGCGCGTACGCGAGGTTCGTCTCCGCCGTGGCGGCGTGCTCGCTCGAGTCGTCGATCGAGAGGGCCTCGCGGTAGGCGCCGATCGCCTCGTCGTACTCCTCGAGTTCGGCGTGGGCGACCCCCTTGTTCACCCACGCTTCCTGTTCGACGCGTTCGTCGTCGGTGAACCGGGCCGCTCGTTCGAACGCCTCGGTGGCCTGCTCGTACCGGTTGATCTGGACGTAGTTGAGGCCGACGTCGAGCAGTTCCTCGGCGTCGACGTCGTCTCTGGCGACGGTGTGCTCGTCGAGCAGATCGGCGACGACCCGCGAGTCGACGGGGTCGACCTTCGAGGGGTCGACGTCCAGTTCCGGCGGATCGAGGTCGAACTCGTCGTAGGGATCGCCGAAGCCTTGCCCTTCGGAGAAACGGTGGTCGCGATCGCCCTCTCGGTCGGTCATGGACGAATCGAGGCGGTGACGACTGTTAAGGGCTGCGACCGTCGACGGCGTCGGCCCGACCCGGGAGCGTACGTGGTCCGACTGCCCTTCGAGCGTCGCGAGGTCGTCAGTCACCGCGACCGAACCCGAGCAGCGACCGCAGCGTCCGCGTTCGAACGCCACACGACGCGGCGAACTCGCACGCGTCGCACTTCGAGCGATTCGTCGATCGGGGAGGCGGCCCGTCCAGTTCTCGAACCGCTCGCAACGCACGACGGTAGCTCGCCTTCCGCCGGGTCGTCACCGCGAGCGACCGGACGACGCCGTAGGCTGGATACTCGAGCCAGACACGCTCGACCGGCGTCTCGTGCTCCCAGGCCAACGCTTTCGCGGCGGCGACCGCGTGGACCGACTGCGAGGCCCACACCCCCTGCGGTGGCGGCTCCCCCGCCGAAATCAGCACCGGCTCGAGCGGTGCCGTGAGCACCTTGTGGACGATCCCACGACAGTCCCGGCCGGTGACGAGGCGGGCTCGCTCGCTCGGCGCCCGGAGCCGTTCCCACTCCCCGTCGGCGT
>LKMK01000143.1 GCA_001563805.1 Natrialbaceae archaeon B1-Br10_E2g2 | reverse complement strand
TCCTCGAGCCGGTCGATAGTAATCGAGAAAGTCCGCGAAACGCCGTGAACCGCGTCGTAACACCATTCTAGGTCGGCGTCAGTTGTGATTTCGTGCTGGCCGGGGGTCATCTACTCGCGTGTACTTTGGGCGCATCCCGGAAAAACGACCCGGTCCCGGCGGGATATTCCAATCGGCGACGGGAACCCCTCGAGGAGCGCCCCGGCCTGCGCCGTAGCGAATCGACTCGAGTCGCGTCACTCGGGAATCCAGAGCGCCAGCCGACTCGCTCGGGACGCCGAAGCGTGGCGCTCGAGCGTGACGGTCCAAAAATGCAGCAATACTTCGTGTCGCCGGGAGGCGACAGTAGAATATCGTAGTTAGAGTCGAACGACGTTCTTCGCGCGGGGACCCTTGGGGGCCTGCTCGATGTCGAATTCGATTTCTGTGCCTTCGGTCAGGTCCTCGCCGCCGACGTCTTCCATGTGGAAGAATACGTCCTCGTCCGCGTCGTCAGTGTCGATGAAACCGTAGCCGCCAGTGTCGTTGAAGAAATCAACCTTACCGTTTGCCATTGCATCTGTACCGAGTGCCACGACACGGATAAGTGTTGGCATTCGTTCGTCATAGGCCGAAATACGGAAACAGAATTGTCGTAATCGGCCACTCGAGCGTTCATTTGTCCACAGAAAGTGCACCCTGGGCCGTTCCCGTTCCGTGTTTGGGAGAACTGGCGAGAACAGCTAGGGCATCCACAGTTCGCCACTCGAGCCGTGGGTCGGCCTCCGCTCACCCGCCACACGGTCCGGGAGAGCGGGCTCCCGACGCGACGTCCGGACGGGTCCCGGACGCCGAAAACGACGTCCGTCGGCCCCCCTCAGCCGTCGTCTCGCGCCTCGAGGCAGGACTGCACCCAGGCGTAGTGGTCGTCGACGTGTCGGCGTCCCGCGTCGGTCAAGGCGTACGCGTCGTGGATCCCCGCGGTTCGTTTCTCCACGAACCCCGCGTCGACTAGTGCCGACAGCGAACCGTAGAACGACTTCGGGTCGATGCGCTCGTCGTAGTGGGACTCGAGTCGGGACTTGAGTTGCTGGCCGCGCAGTTCGCCGTCGTCCGCGGCCGCGAGGAGGAAACAGACGTCCCGTCGGCGACCGCTCCGGAGCCACTTGCCCATACACCGTCTCGACGCGACGGCCGCTCGAACGTTGCGGTTTTCCAGCCGGCGACTCCCGACCGCGGGACGACGGCGGTCGCAAGCGCCGGGCGACAACCAGCGACTGGGGAGAGCGAGTGGACTCACTCGAGCGGGCGCCTGATGGCTGACACCAGCGCCCAGCCGACGCCGCCGGCGATCGTGAGGCCGGCCACGAGCGGCGTCCCGACCTCGAGGGCGGCCCCGCCGCCGGCCAGTCGCTCGTGACTGAACAGGAACCAGTAGCTCCCGGGATCGCCCACGACGACCGTTCCGGAGCCGACAGCGAGCGAGCCGAAGACGGCGACGAGTCCGCCCGTCAGGAGAATCGCGAACGACCCGACTGTGCCCGCACAGACTCGCGCGAGCAGTACCGTCCCGGGGCGTCGGGCGACGGCGCCGTCGCTCGAGGCGTAGACGCCGAAGCCGCCCCCGCGGTCGTCCGGGAGCGCGGCGACGCGGACGTCGGGGGGATACTGGAGCAAGACCGCAGCCATCCAGAGGTCGCCGATCGAGCCCGCCGCGTTGACCGCGAGTGCGACCACGACCAGCGAGGAGGAGTAGACGAGCGCCGTGGCGAGGCCGAGGGCCGTGATCACGACGAACGGCGCGAGCAGGATTACGATTAGTTCCGTGCGGGCGTAACTCCGGTCAGTCGTTGCGTAGGCGTAGGGAAACACGAACTGGGAGACGCCGATCCCGTAGCCGGGGTCGCCGCCGTAACGGGCGATGAAGACGCCGTGGAGCAGTTCGTGACCGACGATGACGACCGCCACGAGAACGAGCACGGCGACGAAACGAACGGACAGTCCCGTCACGGAGACCGTCGTGATCGTGATCGGCTCGAGCGACCGCCCGTCGAGCATCGCGAAGAGAGAGCCGAAACAGTACGCGAACGCGAAGAACCCGGCGACCGAGGCGACGAGCCACGTGAGAGCGACTCGCGGCGTGACTCGAACCGCCGCGATCAGGTGTGCCGACGCGCTCGAGTCCGTCCGGCTCACGACACCCACTCCCGACGGAAACGAAAAAGCGGTGTCGGTCTTCGACGGCCGTCGGTTCCGGCACGCGTCTCGGGTCCAAACCGATAGCTTCCCGGTGGTTCGGCCGAAGAGTCGTCTATGAGCGACACCGACGACAACCGATCGGCGACGGAAAACGGGATCGACGCGACGTACCGCGAGACCGAACGCGAACGACTGCTCGAGTTTACGGCCCAGTCGGACTCGAGCGCGCGTGGAACCGCCGTGATCGCACAGAACCGCGAGGGCTACGCCATGTTGAAGGTGCGACCGACGGTCGACGGCGACGAACTCGAGCGCTACTACGGCTTCGACATGGCGCTCGATCACGCCGCGGAGTTACTCGGCGTCTCGCCACACGACCTGCCCGTGCCGGATGGGGCCGAAGATATGGGGATGTGAGCCGCCGGTACCCGACGAGCGCGCTCGAGGCGCCAGCGACGGCCGATCTGCCGTCCGTTTGATCCCACACGAGCGCCGACAGCGGACTCGTGCTGGGTTCTCCACGGAGTGTCCGCACAGCTGGACGCTCAGACAAAATAGTAATATTGCCGAAAATTAACTAGTGCTTATGTTTGTGTGGGCCTCACACCCATTGATGAAAGGCGAGGTTTCCGGTTTCGACGATCACGATTCGCTCGACAGCGACGAGTTGTTCCACGTGCTCTCGGACTCGAATCGACGAACTGTACTGTTCCATCTCCGCCAACACAGGGTTGCGACGCTCGACGAACTGGTCGACGTACTCACAGCGGGCAGTACCGAAGCGCCCGGAGCGGACGACCGAGCGCACGTGAACAGTTCGTTGCTCCACAGTCATCTCCCATTACTCGAAGACCGGGGGCTCCTCACGTACGACCCGGACGAGCAAATCGCCGAGTCGATCAGCCTCCACGGCAGAATCGGTGCGTGGCTCGACCTCGCCGTTCGCCAGCAGCTCCGGTTCGAACGGTCACTCGAGGAGGCCGACCGACCGGACGAGGGGATCGCGGTGTTGCTCGTCGACGACGAGCCAGGACTTCCCGAAACCATCGGGGGCTATATCGAACGCGAGAACGACGACATCGAGGTGACGACCGCGGCGAGTACGCTCGAGGCAGTCTCGACGCTCGAGGAGGCGTCGTTCGACTGCGTCGTCAGCGACTATCAGATGCCGGCCATCAGCGGGCTCGACTTTCTGAAAGCCGTTCGCGAGCAGGACGCGGCGCTCCCGTTCATCGTCTTCACCGCAAAAGGCAGCGAGCGGATTGCGAGTGAGGCTATCGCGACCGGCGTTACGGATTACGTGCAGAAAGAACCGGATCCCGAGCGGTTCGACGTGCTCGTCGAACGGATCCGCAGGGCCGTTAGCCGGGATTGACCCCTCCCCACTCGATCCAGCTGCGGTTCACCATCTGAATTGTGACCGACACCCTCGCTGACCACTCCCATGCTTTGTCCACCCGTGGTTTCGCTCACCGATGACTGACGCCCGAACGGAGTACGACCGATTGACCGAACGCATCACGGACGCCTACTGTGCCGTCGATTCCAGGTGGCGGATCACGTACTGGAACGATCGGATGGCGGCGGTGACCGACGCTCGAGCGGCGGCCGTCGTCGGTACCGTGCTCTGGGACGCCGTTCCGGGCCTCCGTGGCTCGCGTCTCGAATCCCACTGCCGAGTAGTCATGGAGACACACGAATCCCGGTCGCTCGAACTGCAACTCGGTGACGCATCCGACGACTGGCTCGAGGCCACCCTCTATGCCGACGCGGATGGCCTGTCGATCATCGCCCGTGAAATCACGGATCGACACGATCGAGAAACGGACGTCAAACTCGCCGAAACCGTCTTCGAGAACACCCAGGACGCGCTCTTTCTCATCGACGTCGACGAAGCCGAAGACGAGTTTCGCCTCGAGCGAGTGAATCCTATCTTCGAAGCCCACACCGGGCTGACGAACGACGAACTCAGTGGACGGCGGATCCGGGACGTCTTCGGTGACGAACTGGGCAACGCCTTCCTCGAGAAGTATCGCGAGTGTGTCGCCCGACGTGAGCCACTCGAGTACGAGGAGGTCGTCCCCTTCCCCGACGAGCACTCCACCTGGGAGACGCGAATTTCGCCGGTCATTCTCGACGACGACGTCCAAAAGATCGTCGGCGCCACACGAAATATCACCGACCGGAAAGAGCGCGAACGCCACTACGAGGCCATCTTCAATCAGACCTACCAGTTTACGGGGCTCGTCGACCTCGATGGGACGCTCCTGGAGGCGAACGACTCCGCGCTGGAGTTCGGGGGGTTCGACCGCAGTGACGTCGTGGGCGCGCCGGTCTGGGAGTCGGAGTGGTGGCAGGTCTCCGTGGACGCCCAGGAGCGGCTGAAAGCGGCGATCGAGTCGGCAGGCGACGGCGAGTTCGTCCGGTACGACGAGGAGGTACAGGGCGCCGACGGGACCGTGGTAATCGACTTCTCGCTCCGACCGGTAACGGACGAACAGGGTGACGTCGTCCTGCTCGTCGCCGAGGGACGGGACATAACGGACCACAGGCGACGAGCCCGGGAACTCGAGCAAAAGCGGGAGTTTCTCGGACACATCCAGTCGGTCGCAGCGATCGGCGGCTGGGAAGTCGATTTTCGCACGGAGCAGATGCGATGGACCGACGAGGTCTATCGCATCCACGGGCTGCCCCGGGAGGCCGAGCCGCCAGTGGAAGACGGGATCGACTTCTATCATCGAGAAGACAGAGCGACGGTCGCCGATGCGTACGAGCGGCTGCAGACGACGGGTGAGGGGTACGACCTGGAAGCACGGTTCGTCACGTCCACCGATGAGGTTCGGTGGGTTCGGACACTGGGAACGCCGTGGTACGACGACGATGGCGACCTGATCGGTGCCCGCGGCGCGTTCCAGGACATCACCGAGCGCAAGGAGCGCGAACGGACGCTCCAGCGGACCAACGACCGGCTCGAGGAGTTCACTGCCGTCGTGAGCCACGACCTTCGCAACCCGCTCACGGTGGCACAGGCCGCACTCGAACTCGGTCGGGAGAGCGGTTCGCCGGAAGATTTCGACCGGCTCGAGGCAGCCCACGAGCGGATGAACGCCCTCATCACCGACCTGTTGACGCTCGCACGCGACGGCCAACAGGTCGACGAGACCCGGCCGGTCGCGCTGGCCCCGCTCGTCGAGTCGGTCTGTGAGACGATCCCGGGTGACGACGCCACGATCGACGTCGATCTCGACGGATACCGGCTCGAGGCGGACGAGGTGCGGTTGCGTCAACTGGTCGAGAACCTGCTGTCGAACGCGCTCAATCACGGTGGCACGGACGTGACGATTCGAGTCGGCCAGCTACCCGATGGGGCGGGATTCTACGTCGCGGACGACGGGCCAGGCATCCCCTCTGCGGTTCGGGACCGGATATTCGACCAGGGCTTCTCGACGGCGGGCGATGGGACGGGGTTCGGCCTCGCGATCGTCAAGGGAATTGCCGAGGCCCACGGCTGGACCGTCGGCGCGACAGAAAGCGACGACGGCGGCGCACGGTTCGAAGTGAAATCCGGACGATATCGTCCTGAGTAACCAGGACCGACTACGCAAGACCGTCGTCGCGAGAACAATTTCGTCGACGAACAGTACTGGAACGAACCGTGAAGCACCGGGATGGTCAGTCCTGGATGACGGTCCTCGACTCAGCGTACTCCATCGCGTGTTCTTCGTAGGTCAGGAGACTCACTAGAACGAGCGCCGCGATCGCGGGCGGCCAGACGAGGATCGGGAAGTACTCGGGGAAGAGATAGAGGTTCCCGATCGAGCCGACGAGACCGACGAGGATCGTCGCGAGGACGGCTTCCGCCGTCGTCTTTTTCCACAGGACGAGTGCCGCAAGCGGCAAGCCGAGCGAGACGCCGAGACCGACGAACGCGAACTCGATGATCTCGAAGATCGTCCCCGGTCGGACGTACGCGAGAGCGATCCCGATGACGGCGGCCCCGACGACGATTCCGCGGCCGAACAGGATCAGTTCCGTCTCAGTTGCTTTCGGGTTGATGTGTTCCTCGTAGAATCGCGTCACGTCGGCGGAGGTGACGATCATCATCGAGTCCGACGTCGAGAGAATCGCGCCGATGATACCGGCGAGCAAAATCCCGGCCACCCAGGCCGGGAAGAGGTCGATAATGGCGTGCATCGCGACGTTTTCGTGGTGGATGTCGGTGCCCTCGTAGAGGACGCGACCGGCGATACCCATGAGCAGGGGGACCGTCAGCCTGAGTGCCTGAAAAGCAACGGCGATGACGGATGCGGCGCTGATGATCCGCTGTGAGCGGATCGCCTGGAACCGCATCAGGCCGTGGGGTTGGCCGATGGCGCCCGCGGCGAAGGTGACCCAGGCCAGAATCGCGATCACGAGGGCCATCCCCGCGTCGCCGCCGCTCATCGAGAGCAGGTTCGGATCGTTCGCCGACGCCTCGGCGAGGAACGCAGACCAGCCACCGATCTCGGCGATCATCCCGACCGGGACGAGAATCGCGGCGATGATGACCAGCGATCCCATCAGGAGGTGCGCCGTCACGGATGCGTTGAATCCGCCGAGCGTCGTGTAGAACGCGACGGCGATCCCACCGATCAGGATGGCGGTCGTGTAGGGAATTCCGAGCGCGATGTCCATCGCTTCACCGATCGCGATGATCTGGGCACCGATGTACGACATCATGAAGACGACGATCGTCACCGTCCCGACGAGTCGGATCGCCGGACCGAGTTTGTGATCGCCGAACACGACGGAGAGGTGGTCGACCACGGTCTGACTGCCGAGCTGTTCGGACGTCCCACGGAAGTTCGGCGCGACGAACCGGTAGAGGAACAACACGAGGAAGATCATCGTGATCGAGAACCAGAGGCCGCTCAAACCGACGGTGAAACCAACGCCGACCCAGGCGAAGAACGTCCACCCACTGGCGATCGCCGTCACCTCGGAGATCGCGATCGGAACCGTGCCGACGTCTCGACCCGCGAGCATGTACTCCGACAGTCGCTTCGTTTCGGTGGTAAAGAAGAAGTACAATCCGATCCCCGCGAGGGTCAGAATGAACAGTCCGAAGGTGATCTGGAACTGGAGTTCCGCCATCACTGACCACCCCTTCCGAAGACGGTAACGTGTCCATCACCGTTCATCACGTCGATTCGGTACAGCACGTATGTTAAAACCGGGGCTGCAATCATAACGAGAAGCGCGATCGTACTCCCCAGCGGAAGTGTTGATTCAACCATGTGTTAGTAGCTCTTACCACACCACAGTCGAAAACCATTCTATATAGTAGCCGTGCCGACCATGGTCAGTAATGCGGAATATTATGCATTATATACATACCGACATCGTACGCTCGTTCAAAATACTCCGAACTGGAACGTGTAGGCAACTGATATCTGTGCAGGAGAGAGCGAACACGAACGAGCGAGACGTCGCCCTCGAGTGACAGGGTTCGAAAAGCGAGAATGCTAAATAGTCGGAGTCGAAGGTTCAGACGAGAATAGCCGTGGCAACCGAGTCGTTCCCCAGACCGATCGGCACGCGTCGACGCTTCTCCGCACTGCTCGCAGCGACGGGGCTGGGCGTCTACCTCCTGTTGATAATCGGCGCGACGACGTCGCTGACCGACGCCGCCGCGGCGTGTACGACCTGGCCGACCTGTCACGCACCGACGGATCCGCTCGACCAGAGCCAGCTCGCGATCGCCTGGGGCCACCGGCTGGCCGCCGTCGTCGTGGGCGCACTCGTCGCCGGCTCGATCGTCGCCGCACTCCTCGGCGACGTCTCCCGACGCGTTCGCGGAGCGATCCTCGCCGCGGGCGTGCTCTACGTCGTCCAGGTCGGCGTCGGCGCCGCGACCGCGGTCCTCGGCCCCGCGGCGATCGCGCCGGGGCTGCACCTCGGCCTCGGCGTCGTCGTCTTCAGCGCCGTCGTCCTCGCGCTGGCCTGGGACCTCGAGTCGGCGACCGGCCGGGACGACGACACGATCGACTCGCCCGAACCGCTCGAGGAGAC
>LKMK01000142.1 GCA_001563805.1 Natrialbaceae archaeon B1-Br10_E2g2 | reverse complement strand
GGACATCGATCGGTTCGACGACGATCCGTTCGAGATCGTCTCCCTTTCGGAGCTGTCCTCCTCGCTTACCGCCAGGGACGACTCCTCGGCGACGGTCACCTTCGACCTCGAGGCCGATGCCGTCGAGGACCCGGACCAGCTGACGACGATCAAAGAAACCTGGTCGTTCTCGCGCCAGCAGTGGGAGTGGCAGGAGAAGCCGACGACCGTCGAGGAGACAGACGAGGGGACGATCACCGTCTCCGTCGACGTCACCTCGTTTAGCTTCTTCGTGCTCGCGGAAACCGAGGGCGAGCCGACACCCGTCGACTCGGAGGACGAACCAGCGTCCGATCCCGAAGACGAGCAAGCCGAGGGCGGGCCAGCCGAGGACCGCGATACCGACGACGGGATCCCCGGCTTCGGGCTCGCCGTCACCATCCTCGCGGTGCTCGTCGCCGTCGGCTGGACGGTCCGGCGGCGAACAGGGTTCCTCGAGTGAGCGTCGACCGGACTGTCAAATCGGAAGCTCATCTCGGCCGATCGATCCCGTAGAGACGGGATCGCGGATACTGTAAAGACGGGATCGCGGATACTGTAAAGACGGGATCGCGGATACTGGAGAGATGGGCTCGAGGAACGAACGAACGACGACGAGACGTGTCCAGACACCTCGCCATCTGCTCAGCGGAGCGTCGACCGCCCCGCTCGAGTCACATGAAGCTATCCAGGCCGGTCTGCTCCTGGCCGCTTTTGACCTCCTCCCACGAGACGTCGAGTGCCTCGAGGATGCGCTCGATCGGTCCTTTCAGGGTCTTCTCGAGCATCGTGTCGTAGTCGACCTCGAACTCCGCGGGAATCTGGTCGTCGTATTCGAAACAGATGACGTCGGGATCGCGCTTGAACGCACCGTAGAGGAGGTCGCGCTGGGGGTCGAACCCTTCTTCCGACTCCATCCGCCGGAAGAACGCCGGATCGACTCGATCGAGGTAGAGCCGCTTGGGTTTGCTCCCCCGCTGAAAGTTGGTGTCGAGCAACAGGTTCGCGTACTTCGCGCCCCGGACCTGTGCCGTGTCGGTGTCGTAGTTGTCCAGTCGCTTGCCGATACCGCCCGGGATGGCGATGTCCTCGAAGCTCACGTCGCCGGCCAGTACGTCTTCGATAACGCCGTTGACGTACTCCTTTGCACCCTCGACGTCGCCGTCTTTGACGATCATCTCGATGACCTCGTGCTGGACGCGTTTGGTGATCGGTGCGATGTCCGACCGCTGGTACTCGAAGCCGACGATGTCGATGGTGTCGACGTCTTTGCCTTCTTTCCAGACGATGTGACCCGCGTAGCGTTTCTTCTTGCCTGCCTGGAAAAAGCGCCGGTACAGTTTCTCGAACTCGATCTGGAAGCGGTGGTCCTCGGCGTTCAGTTTCTCTGCTGCGAAGTCGCCGTAGCGGTCGTTGATGTGCGCTTCGATCTCGAAAGACTGTTCGATCGCCTCGGTTTTCGAGACTCCGGACCCCAGCTCGAGCATCACTGAATCGGTATCCCCATAAGTAACCTGATAATTCAGTTCGTTTGCAGCTGTTTCGGTAAATTCGATTACTTCGCGGCCAGTGGCAGTGATTGCCGCTGCGGCATCTTTGTCATATAGTCTGAATTGTTCCCATCCTGACACTCCATATAACGAGTTCATGATAACCTTCACCGCACCCTGCTGGCGGTCGTACTGCTCGTACTCGGGGCTGCCGGGCTCGTGATCGTTTCGCAGTGCCTTCTTCTCCTCGCGCTCGGCGAGCAGTTCTTCGATCATCTCCCGGTTGACGCCGTCCGGTTCCTTCCGGAAGTGTGTCCCCGTGGGGGCGGCGTAGGTCTCGCCGTCGTACGTCTCGGGGTCGACCCTGGTCTCCGGCGAGGCGTTGATCGTCACCATACACATCGGGTACAGCGACTTCAGGTCGAGCACGGTGACGTTCTCTTTGACGCCCGTGATCGGGTCGAACACCGCACCGCCTTCGTACTCCTCGCCGGCTTCCTGCTGGCCCTTCGAGGGGAGTGCGAATCGGCCGTGGGCCTGGTGGAGGACGTACATGTCGACCGCATCGCCCGGCGTGGGCGCGTCCTCGAGTTTACAGCCGACGAACGAGCGCACCTCGTCCCAGAACGGGATGATCTGCTGCTGACGGTCGAGTTCGACACAGAGTTCGACGTCCCGGAGGTTGTACTCGAGCAGCCTCGTGGGGTCGTCCTCCCAGAGGTCGCCGATCTTGCCGGCGTAGCGTTCCTTGCCGACGCCCAGTTCGGCCTCACCGACGGCGTCGAGCCGGTAGGAATCCAGTTCCGAGAAGACCATCCGCTGGTAGCCATAGAGCAGGTCGAAGACGACCCGACCCTTGATGTCGGGGCCACCCCAGTTGCTCCGCCAGACCTCGTCGACCCGGGAGAGGCGGTCTATCGAGAGGTCGTAGTCGTGGTGAGGGCCGTCGAGTTCCTCTAAGCGGTCGAGCAGATAGGGGGCGTCGAAGTCGTCACAGTTGTGAACCAGACATCCTTCAGCGATGAAGTTGTGGGTCGTCGTTTCGATATCGTAGGTCGTCTCAGTATCAGTTACAGAGACATCGGTGACTTCGACAAAAACGTATTCTTCCCATTCGTTCGAAGTCGTTTCATGTCGTTTGAGATTGATCCCCCGCCGGTGTTTGTCGTTTCCGATCCGTTTCGCGTCAGTCCCGACGTCGGCTTGGAACAATGCGTAGGGGATGTTCTCCGTCTGGCCGCTTTTTCCGCCCCCGAACTCCTCTAGGGCAGATTTCTTTTCGGGATGGGCCATATATGGGAGGATGTGATCTGTTAGCCGATCAACGTCGCGTTTAGCATCCGGAATTCTGACGACGTTCTCTCGTTGCTGAGCGTAGATCCCAAGCCGTTTGAATAGTTTCACGTACCAGCCTCCGATCGATCGATTTTCGGCGGCGACCGTGATCCCACTCTGCGCAATATTCCCGTCCCCATCGATAACCCCTGCGAGGAAGCAACCGATGTATTCTGCCGGCAGCTCGTAAACGGTCGAAAGGTCAACTTCTATATCATTTTTATTCCCGAACGGGATTCCGAGCCCGTTGAACGCATACATTGTCGCGTAGTCTAACACATTCTGCTTGTAACAACCCTTTCCGTCGGGCTCGAGGTGGTTCTCGCCGGGGAATTGGTGATGGAGTTCTTCTTTCGTGTTATAGAATCGGACACCATCTTCAGGAGACATCGATCCGTCCGTCAGGATCAGTCCAGCGTAATAGAGGTCTTCAGGCATCAGTTCTCGCTCAAGGTCGACGCCCGTCCCACGATATTCGACCCCGCCATCCGGAACAGGGATATCGTACTGATCGGCCGCCCTTTTACAGCGGCTCGGTGTCCAGACGGTCGTGTGGGGGTGATGTAACGTCCCTACGGAAACGTCGAACGTATCAGCTAGCTCACTGATAGTACCATACGGGAGTTCTTCCTTGAATTCGGATATCGACTGTTTGTTGGCATACCGCTGATTCTCTCTCGGAACGAGTTCTGAAAGCGTCGGTACGTGCGGATCTTCGACGGAGAGTCGTCGCGGTTTGAGCACGTAGTCACCGGGCTCTATTTCACTTCCCTTCTTCCAATCGACACTGTCGTCGTCACCGACCATAATCCGATGGTCGTCCGACGACCGGAGGGAAGTTCCATCTGCCAACGAGAACTTGCGAATCTTCTTCTCGCTTTTCCATTTGTTCGTAACTTCTGCAATGGTTGTTCGCTGTGATTCAGATCCGACTACTTCGTCTCCTACTTCGACGTGTCGTATCTCTTTCTCGATCCCGTCTGCCATGAGCACCTCACTATCCGCCGGAAGGCAGTTCCAGCCTGTGATAACGTCAGGATCCGTCTCTTCATCGACGTACTCGAGGAAGGCCCCGAGCATGGCCTCCTCCTCGGCGAAACTCCGTACCTCGTGGTCGATCTCACCCTCGATGGGGTCGTAGTCGTCGATCACGGTGGGGATCTCGCCGTCGCCGATGGGGGCCTCGTAGAGCCACATGACGTACTCGTCGTCGTACGAATCGTGGCTCGTGAGACAGACGATTGGCTCCTCGCCGTCTTCGGGGAAGCCGGATCGGTCGTCGACCTCGATGTCGAACGTGCAGACGCGCGGCTCGACGTCGACGTCGACGGGATCGATCTCGTCGTGGGGGACCACGAGCGAGTCGTCTTCTGCGCGACGCTCGGGAACGCGGATGCCGCTGCGGACGTCGTTGTCGATCAGAAACCGGTTCGGAAAGAGGATGTCGGCTTCGTAGTGGTCGAAGTCGTCACGGATCTGGCCGACGTCTCTCGGCGTCTGGCCGAAGATCTTGGTCAGTTTCTCGCCCCGGATGCTCTCGTAGGGTTCGCCGTTCCGATCGTGTTCGCGACTCTCAGTCAGTCGGTCGTATTCCTCTTCCGGCGGCCGCTCGAGCGACGCCGTGGGCGCGTAGAAGTACGGTCGGAAGCCGACGACCTGGACGTGCTCTAACGTGCCGTCGGCCGTCCGTCCGAACACGTGGATGATCGGTCGTTCGTCGTCGCCGTAGCCGGCGACCGTGTAATCGACCTGCATCACGGCGAGCTCGAGCTCGCCCTCGGCTTCGGGGAGCGTCTCCGCCACGACGTCGATTACCTCCGTGCTCGCCGCGCCGCCGTTGCCCGCGACGGCGACTGCCTCTTCCTCCGGCCGGTCGTCGGACGCCGCGAACTCCGTGAGTCCGGTCTGGCCCGCCTCAGTCATGATGTCCGGGTTGGCAGGCGGCGAATAAAAACCCCCATACTCCCCGTCGGCCGGCCGTCGTCGGGCCGCGTTCGGGAAATTGCGGGAGCAACAAGACATATTACGTGGTAACACATACCAAGCTATCAGGTGATCGGTGTGTCTACCCTCAACGAAGACGAGCAAGACGGCGAGCGTGAATCGACCGCACCGGACGACCCCCTGACGATCGAGTCCTACGAGACCGACGACTGCGTCGTGTTTTACGACGCGTACAACCCCCTCGCGTGGGTCGAAACCTCGCAGCCGCTTCCGCTCGAGGAGTGTGCCTGAGTCTCGCACATTCGAATACGAACCCTTTTTTCGTCGCTCGCTGACCCTACGAGCGTGGCCCTCGACGGCAGCGAACACGAACCCGAGGAGCCGGATCCCGAAGCCGACTTTCGGGACCCCGAGAGCGACTCGCTCACCATTCCGCGCGTCGACACCGAAGACGCGGGATCGGGGCTGCGAGCCGACCTCGAGGCGGATCTCGAGGCCGAGACGATCGAGACCCCGGAGGTGCCGTCGACGGACGCCGAGGTCCCCGGCGAACTCGCGAAGGCGTTCTGGGCGCTGGTCATCGTGGTCAACGGCGCCGTGCTCGGGGTCTCACTCGGCGTGTTGCTCCTGGTCTTCGAGGGGGACACCGAGCGCGGGGGCGCGTTGCTCGCCGGCGGCGTCCTCCTGTTCGGGTTCGCGATTCGCCGCTACCGAGCGTTCCGGACGTCGGCTTCGGCGTCGGAGGACGGGACCGACGACGCCGACGATCAAACAGACGAGGGTGAATCCGACGACCGACCAGACGTAGGTGAGTCCGACGAGGGCGAACCCAACGAGGAATCATCCGGGTAAAGTATTTCAGGTGACGAACACGAGTATCCCCTACCGAACGCGGATCCGACTATGAAGACCGTTCAGGACGACACCGGAAAGCGGTACCTGTTGCTCAAACAAGCCGAACAGGCGAGCCTCGTTCGCGACCCCGACAGTGGAAACGAGTGTTACGTCCAGAACGACCGCCTCGAGCCGCTCGACGAGAGTCCCCTGGAGACGGCCGCCAGGACATTCTCGAGCCCCGTTCGGACGCTCCTGACGAGCGTCCACGACGAGGCGACGCTCGGCTTGCTCTGTGAACTCGAGACGCGGGGTCCCCTCGCGATCCGGACCGTGCTGTCGGCCTACGACTTCTGTGAGAGCGACCTCAACGGTCGACTCGCCGTCCTGGCCGCGGCCGACCTCATCGAGGAGACCGAGATCGGCGGTGAACGGGGGTACGGACTCACCGACACGGGCAAAGCGGCGCTCGAGGCGATTCGACCGACAGACGAGGGGACGACGGCGCCGGATCGACGACCCGGCTCCCTCGAGAACGATTCCTGACGGAGTTCGGGTCGCGGTCACTCCGACGCGAGCAACGCGGCCTCCGGTGGCTCGCCGCGCTCGAGTCGGGACCGATTCGACGTGGCGTCTTTCTCGATCCGGACGAGCGAGTCGGCCGCACCGACGAGTTCCTCGTCGTGGCTGACGACGACGATCTGTTCGACGCCGAGGTCGCGCATCGACTCGACCAGCGAGACGAGTTGCGTGACGTGGCCCGAATCGAGGAACACCGTCGGCTCGTCGAGGATGAGCGGCGGCATCGGCGCGGTTCCCTCGACCCCCTCTGCGAGCAGCCGGTAGATCGCACACCGCAGGCTGAGGTTGAACAGCGCCCGCTCGCCGCCGGAGAGCTGTTCGGGCTCGAGGGGTTCGCCGTCTTTCTGATAGACCGTCAGCCGGTAGTCGCCGTCTAACTCGATCGACGCGTAGGAATCGTTCTGATAGACCAGGTCGAACGTCTCGTTGAGCAGTCGTTCTAAGGTCTCGACGTTTCGCTGGCGCAACTCGGCGCGCAACTCGCCGTAGGTCGTCTGGAGGGTCTCGGCCTCGTCGTACAGCGACTCGAGGCGTTCACAGCGAGCCTCGAGCCGGTCGAGTTCCGCACGGCGTTCCTCGAGTTCCTCGAGTTCGCGTTCGACGGCGCCGATGGCGTTTTGCAGGTTCGTCCGCTTTTCCTCGAGGTCGGCGAGCTTCTCGTCGACTTTCTCGATGTACTCGGCAGCGTTCCGTTCGTCCGTCCGCGCCGTGGCGACGCGCTCTTCGTCGAACGCCGACTCGAGCTCGCGCTTGCGCTCGCGTTTGCTCGAGAGCGTCTCGCGACGCTCGTCGTTCATCGTCTGCCAGTCACGACGGCGCTCGCGTCTGCTCTCGATCTCACTCGCGAGGTCCTCGCGCTCGTCGTCGATCTCGAGCACGCGCTGGAGCGACTCGAGTGTCTCCCCGATCTCGCCGCGTTCGGTGTTGATGTCGCCGAGTTCGGCTCGCCGCTCGTCGACGTCGTCCTCGAGTTCCTCGGCCGCCGCCCGCTTCTCGTCGGCCTCGGCTTCGTACTCCTCGGCGCGCTCGAGCAACCGATCACGATTCTCGCGGCGCTCCTCGAGCGTCTCGCGTTTCTCGGCGAGCAACTGTGAGACGTTCTCGCGGTTTTCCTCGAGTCTGTCGACCCGTCGTTCGGCCTCCCGGAGCTCCTCGGCGCGTTCGAGCCGGTCGTCGACGGCGTCGCGGTCGTCCTCGAGGCTCTCGAGTCGCTCCCGCAGGTCGGCTCGCTCCTCGCGTTTCTCGTCCAGAACGTCGACGTGCGGTGAGTCCTCGACGGGCTGGCCACACTCGGGACACCTGCCCTCCTCGAGCAGCCGCTCGCCCTCCTCGATGGCGTTCTCGACGGTCCTGATCTCCGCGGTGACGTCGCCGAGTTTGTCCGTCAGTTCCTCACGGTCGGCCTCGAGGGCTGCGATGCGGTCGGCCGCGTCGCCGAACTCGATCGGCGCATCCTCGAACCGTCCGCGGGCCGTCTCGATCTGTGTGTCGAGGTCGTCGAGACTCCCCTCTCGCTCGGCGATGGCTGCTTCGTCGGCCTCGAGCGTGTCCGCGACGTCGTCGGCCTCCTCGCGAGCGTCCGCGGCCTGCTCCTCGAGGTCGTCGGCCTCCGAACGCAGCCGATCGATCTCGCCGGTCGTCTCCGTGATCGCGACGCGGACGTCCTCGAGTTCGTCGCGGAGCGTCTCGTCGCGTTCCTCGAGGGCCGCGACCTGTTCGTCTACGTCGTCGCCATCGCTCGAGTCGACCGTCTCGAGCAGCTCGGCCCGTTCTTCAGCGAGCGTCTCGCGTCGCGATTCGAGGTCGCGGATCTCGTCCTTCGCGTCCTGGCGCTTGCCTTCGGTCTCCTCGATCTTCGAGCGCAGGGTCTCGATCTCCTCTGTGAGCGTCTCGATCTCCTCGCGGGTCTCCTCGTGGCGCTCGAGAACCTCCCGGGCGGTCTCTAAGGTTTCCCGGGCCTGCTCGCGCTGGGTCTCGAAGCGGTCTAGCTCCTCGCTCACCTCGCTCTGGCGCGTTTCGAGCCCGTTCAACCGGTCGTGGAGGTCCTTGTCCT
>LKMK01000141.1 GCA_001563805.1 Natrialbaceae archaeon B1-Br10_E2g2 | reverse complement strand
TCCGACTCCTCGACGACGTACGCCGAGAGTTTCGACATCGGCCGTTTTCCCTGTTCGTACCGTTCGCGAGGGCCGCCAACGGAGAGTTTCTCGTCGCGTCGGTCCAGCACGGCGTCGACCGACCGACGGATCGTCCCGTTCCGATCGAGGAGCTCGGAGAACGCCGACTTCAGGAGGAACCGACAGTCGGCGCCGTCGAACCCGTCCCGAACGCCGGCAGAGTCCGAGGGATCGTACGCGTCGACGGCCTGCTCGTCGTTCAGGTAGAGTATCGCCCCGTCGGGGACGGGGAACAGCTTCCACAGGCTCGTGATACCGAGGTGGCCGCGCGTGCCGAGTAAGGTTCCGTCGTCGACGCTGAGCGGCGAGTGGGCGTTGTCGTCGACGTGATAACACCCGTAGTCGGCCACGATCGACCGGAACTCCTCGAGCCCAGGCTGTGGGAATCCGAAGTAGTTCACCGACAGGACGGCGACGACGTCGTCGTCGAGCCGTCGCTCCAGATCGACGAAGTCCGGCGCAAGTGACGGCTCGACGGCGTAGTACTGCGGCTCGAGCTCGAGGTCGTACAGCGGCTCGACGACGGCATCGGGGAGATACGCCGGGACGAGAACGGTCTCACCCGGGTCGACGAGTCCGGCGAGCCCGTCACGCAACGCCGCTTTTCCGGCACCGTAGAGGACGAACTCCCCGTCGTGTCGGTTCAGGATCGATTCGACTCCGCGCTCCCGGCGCGTCGACGGAGACGGCACGAACAGCGATGGCGATCCCTTGATCATTCAGCACACACCCTGCCCCAGCCACTGGGACGCAATCCACCCATTGCACGCTCCCGTTCGTGAATCAAACTCTTAGTGATGCGACCGATACGGTCGCGCCCATCGGTGCAGGCTGGCCCTACAGCCGACGCCGACGAGCAGGCCCGCCCGACGCCGGTCGACGAAGCGCCGGCCTACAGTGACAAAGCGTTTGCATAACAAAGCCTGGCCGGGAGAAGGATAGCCCATGGTAGATTCGTCCGGCGAAGACGGCATGCGGTTGCTCGTCGTCGGGCTCGACGCCGGGTGTCGGCCCGTACTCGAGCCACTGTTCGAGTCGGGGACGATTCCGACGCTGCGCGAGGTGTTCGAGACGGGCGCGAGCGGACCGCTCGAGTCCCAGATCCCGCCCTGGACGGCGAGTGCCTGGCCCTCGCTGTTCACCGGGAAGAATCCGGGAAAACACGGCGTCTACGACTTCCTCTCGTTCGACGGCTACGACTGGGACGTGGTGAACGCCACCCACGTCAGGGCGCGGCCGGTGTGGGAACTGCTCTCAGAACACGGCCACCCGAGCGTCGTCGTCAACGTCCCCGTCACGCACCCCCCAGGTGAGTTCGACGGCGCGTTGATCCCCGGGATGACCGCCCCCGAAGACCCCGACTGCCACCCGCCGGGCATTCTCGAGGACGTGAAACTCGCCTGTGGCGGCTATCGGGTCTATCCACAGAGCGGCCCGGAGCCGGATCGGTCGATCGAGGGCTACGAGCGGACGATCGAGTACCGTGGCAAGGCGTTCCGGTACCTCTCCCGGCGGATCGAGCCGGATTTCGGCTTCCTGCAGTTCCAACAGACCGACAGCGTGTTCCACGAACGGCCGGGAGACAGGGAGGCGATCGAGGCCGTCTACGGCGCGGTCGACCGACAGGTGGACGCGACCATCGAGGAACTCGAGCCCGAGAACGTCCTGATCGTCAGCGATCACGGGATCGGGACCGTCTCGGGGCCCGAGTTCCGCGTCAACGAGTACCTCCGGGAACGCGGCGACGTCGTCGCCCGCAACGGCGGCGAGGGGATGCCCAACTGGACGAAATCCTGGGAGAACGACCTGCTGGAGGGCGAGAACGCCGGCGAACACGGGGCGAGCCCCCTCGAGCACGCGATGAACGCCGCGGCGAGAGTCGGGCTCACGACCCAGCGCGTCGCCGCCGCGCTCGATCGGGTCGGTCTGAAAGAGCCGATCGGCAGACGGGTACCGAACGATATGATCCGCGCCGCCAGCGAACAGGTCGATTTCCCACAGTCGCGGGTCTACATGCGCTCGAAGAGCGAACTGGGCCTGCGGATCAACCTCGAGGACCGTGAGCCGGACGGCCTCGTGCCCCAGGCGGAGTACGAGGCCGTCCGCGAGGCGGTGATCGAGGAGCTCTCGGACGTTCGGACGCCCGACGGCGAGCCGGTCTTCGACGCCGTCGAACCCCGCGAGACGTACTTCGAGGGCCCCTACCTCGAGGACGCTCCCGACGTCGTGACGGTCCCGGCCGACTTCGACATCGCGGTCACCGCCGACGTCGGCCAGGGGCGCTTCGGCGAGCCGATGGAGCCCTGGAATCACAAGCGGACCGGCGTCGTCGCGGCGTCGGGTCCGGCGTTCGACGAGAGCGAGTCGCTCGCGGAGGCGAACCCGACGATCTTCGACGTCGCGCCGACGATCTGTTCGCTGTTCGACGTCCCGATCGACGCGGCGATGGACGGCACACCGCTCCCGATCGTCGAGGGAACCGTCGAAGCGGAGTACCCGGCCTACGAGCCGAAGCCAATCGCAGCGACGGACGATAGCGCGGTCGAAGATCGCCTCTCCGATCTGGGATATCTATGAGTGTCGAGCTCAGGGTGCTCAACCCACGAACCGAAGCCGACGAGTGGAACCGCTACGTCGAGCGATCCGGCGGAACCAACCCGTTCTTTCGGGCGGAAGCGCTCCGTTTGCAGGCGAACGACACGGCCACGAGACCGCACCTGCTGGCTGGCTTCAAAGGCCAGGAGGCCGTCGGCATCTTCCCGATCTTCGAGTACACGAGGGGGCCGTTCACCGGCGCGTTCTCGCCGGCTCCCCGGTCGTGGTCGCCCTATCTCGGCCCTGCCGTGTTGAACGTCGAGAAACTGAAACAGCGCAAGGTCGACCGCCGGATCAAACGCTTCCTCGAGGGCTGTTTCGAGTGGCTCGAGGAGGAGCTCTCGCCGATCTACACGAAGTTCATCGCCGCGGAGTTCGACGACGTTCGCCCGTTCGTCTGGAACGACTACGAGGTGAGTCCGGGGTATACGTACGTCGTCGACCTCGACGGCGATGAAGAAGAACTGCTGAACCGTTTCAGCGGCGACGCCCGGAACAACGTCCGGAACGCGGACGAAGACGCCTACGTCGTCGAGGAGGGCGACGCCGACGACGTCGAACGCATCGTCGAACAGGTCGACAGGCGATACGAGAACCAGGATCGATCCTTCCACCTGAGCACCGAATTCGCCCGCAAGGCGTACGAGCGGCTCCCGGACGGATCGCTCCGGCCGTACGTCTGTCGGATCGACGGCGAGTTCGCCGGTGGCATCCTCGTGGTCGAATCCGAACGAACCCGATACCGGTGGCAAGGCGGGGTCAAACCGGATACTGACCTCGAGTTGCCGGTCAACGATCTGCTCGACTGGAACGTCATGCGCGACGGCCTCCGGAACGGGATCGCCCGCTACGACATGGTCGGCGCCGGCGTCCCGAGCATCAACCGGTACAAAGCGAAGTTCAACCCCCGACTCGAGACCCACTACGAGATCACGTCGGGGTCGCTCGGGCTCGACCTCGTGGTCGACCGGTACCGAAAACTGCGCTAGTCGCGGATCCAGTACTTCGACTGCCGGGCGTCGTCGAGACAGACGCGGCTTTCGACCAGCGCTCCCTCCTCGAGTTTGCCGAGTGCGTACCGGACGGTTCGTGCACAGAGTCTCGACTCGGTCGCGATCTCCTCCTGGGTCAGCTCGCCTTCGTACTCGAGGACCTTGTAGACGAGTTTCGCGCTGGGAGAGAGGTCGGTGATCGGTGCGTGCTCACCCTCGACGTCGGAATCGTGGTCGGTCGCGCTCATGTGGGCTGTGTCTACCCCTCCCGTTCGGAGACGGCTCATATATACGGCCGAGATGGTTTAGAAAGATAGGGACGAACTACCGATCGGGAACGCTGCCACGTACCGCCCGATTCGGCTCCTCTCGGAGACCGTCGACCGTCGACGGCGCACACGCCCCCGGTTCGGTTCGACCCCGATTCGGCACCCCGAGGGCGGCCAGGAAACGCGGGTTAATACCCACATAGTAAGGACCCGGGGACCGTCATCGAGGCGTATGTTTGGAACCAGCGGCATTCGCGGTCCCGTCGGGGAGACGGTGACGACGGAACTGGCACTGTCGGTCGGTCGTGCGGTCGGCTCCGAGGGCTACGATACGGTCGTTCTCGGCCGGGACGTCAGAGAGAGCGGGCTGATGCTGTCCGACGCGGTCGCCGCGGGGCTGTGTGAGTGTGGGACGGACGTGATCGACGTCGGCCTCGAGGCGACGCCGACGGTCGCGAGAGCCGTCGGTCGCTACGACGCCGACGCGGGGATCGTGATCACGGCCTCACACAACCCGCCGACGGACAACGGACTCAAACTCTGGACGCCGTCGGGGAAGGCGTTCGGTCCCGCCCGTCGCGACGCGATCGAACGTCGCGTCCGCGAGGACGACTACGAGTGCTCCCGGTGGGACGAGCTTGGGCAGCGACGCCGCCGCGAGTCGGCCCGTACCCACCACGCCGCCGAGCTCCGCGACGCCGTCGACCTCGAGGAAACCCCGAGCGTCGTCGTCGACCTGGGCAACGGCGCGGGTGGGGTGACGACCACGGTACTCGCCGGTCTCGGCTGTCACGTTCGGACGCTGAACGGCCAGCCCGACGGTGCGTTCCCCGGCCGGCCGAGCGAGCCCACGAAGGAAACGCTCGAGGCGCTGTCGACGTTCGTCGGCGAGACCGACGCCGACCTCGGCATCGCCCACGACGGCGACGCCGATCGAATGCTGGCCGTCGACGAGACCGGCACGTTCGTTCCGAAAGACGCGCTGCTGGCGATCTTCGCCAGCCGAGCCGCGGGGACAGGCGATCGCGTCGCCGCTCCAGTCGACACCAGTCTCGCCGTCGACGACGCCCTCGCGGCGGTCGGCGCCGACGTGACCCGGACGAAAGTCGGGGACGTCTACGTCGCCGAACGGACCACCGAAGCGGACGTCGTCTTCGGCGGCGAGCCAAGCGGCGCGTGGATCTGGCCCGAGGAAACCCGCTGTCCGGACGGGCCGCTCGCGGCCTGCAAACTCGTCGAACTGGTCGCGAGTGGAGGGGCGCTCTCCGAACTCGTCGACGCGATCGAGCGGTACCCGATCCGACGCGACTCGATCGAGGTCCCTGACAAGGCCGCCACCATGGAGGAGGTTACCCGGCAGGTCGGTCGTCGGTTCGACGACGTCGAGACGCTGGACGGCGTTCGCGTCGAGACCGACGCGGGCTGGTTCCTGGTCCGGGCCAGCGGGACCGAACCCGTCGTCCGGGTCACCGCGGAGGCTCGAGCCGAGTCGGACGCGGACCGGCTCTTCGAGACGGCCACGGGACTCGTCAGGGACGCCTCACGGATATCACGGGGGATCGAATAGAAGCGAAGCGGCGCCTGCGTCCCGCCCTGCACGGGGGTCGAAGGCGGTCGGTTCACACCGGGACTCGAGAGGACCGGGCCTACCGGGCGTCTTCGGGAATAAAGTCGGAGGTCTTCATCTCGCGATACGTCGCACAGTCCGGACAGGCGTGGACGACGTCGCGGTTGTCGCCGAACACGCGGGCGAATTGTCTGGTTACCTGGGTACCACAGTTGACACACCGGGGGGCACTCGTATGCTCACGGGCCGTCATCGGCGTCCACTTCGCGTCGGTCAGTTCCGTCGACATCAACAGGCGATTCCGACAGAACGGTATTTAATATAGACTCCATAACTCAGTTTTCGACGGTTAGTTTCACGTTACGTCCGTGAGTGTCCCGCCGACGTGACAGTCCCGGTTTCGGCAGCGAGACGTACTCGAAGCGACGAAATTCCACATTTCCGTCCGGAAATCCATCGTTTTCCTGCCTCGAGCGTGCCGTTCCGGGTCTTCGTCGATCGGTCCGTGGCCGATCGTGGACTCGCTCACCACGTGGCCGATAGCCGGAACCGCCCATTGCGTGGCCGTTCGCGAGCTCGACCGTTTAGGAGTCGGCCGAGAGCCGTATTCGGCCGCGTAACGAGCCTCGAGTCGGGTCGATCGTGGCGGGGAACCGACCGACTGCGCCGGGGAAGGGCGTGAAACCGTGAGCCGGCGATCAGTAGCTGACGTATAATTATCCGTCATATCGGCGTAGCGATCGGCATGAAAGCAGTCGTTCTCGCGGCTGGAGAGGGAACCCGGATCCGACCGCTGTCGGCGTCGGTGCCGAAGCCGATGTTGCCGGTGGCGGACCGACCGCTGGTCGCCCATACGGTCGATGCAGCCATCGACGCCGGTGCCGACGAACTCGTCCTCGTCGTCGGCTACGAAGCGGACACAGTCAGGGAGTACTTCGGAACGGAGTATCGCGGTCGGCCAGTCAGCTACGCCGTCCAGCGAGAACAGGCGGGGACGGCCCACGCCGTCAGCGTCGCTCGCGAGCACATAGACGGCCCGTTCGCCGTCCTGAACGGCGACAACCTGTACGATCCGGCCGCGATCGAGCGGCTGTTCGAGACCTGTCCGGCCGTCTGTGCGGTCGAGGTCGAGAACCCGCGACAGTACGGCGTGTTGAGCACCGACGCCGACGGGACGATCGACCACATCGTCGAGAAACCCGCCGATCCGCCGACGAACCTCGCGAACGCCGGCGCGTACGCGTTCCCCGGCGTCGCTCGCGACTGGCTCGACGTCGCACGGAGCGAACGCGGCGAACGCGAGATTACCGACGTCCTCGCCCGCGTCATCGACGAGTTCGCCGTCACGCCGGTGACGACGGCACGGTGGATGGACGTCGGCCGACCCTGGGAGCTGCTCGAGGCCAACGAGTGGAAGCTGGGCGACCTCGAGCGGCGAATCGACGGCACCGTCAGCGACGCGGCCAACCTCGAGGGGAGCGTCGTCGTCGAGGACGGCGCGACGGTGAAGCCGGGGGCAGTCGTCGAAGGGCCGGTGTTGATCAGGTCGGGGGCGACCGTCGGACCGAACGCCTACGTCCGCGGGGCGACGCTGCTCGGCGAGGGCGCGTCGGTCGGCAACGCGGTCGAGATCAAAAACAGCGTCCTCTCGCCCGGGGCGACGGTCAATCACCTCTCGTACGTCGGCGACAGCGTCCTCGGCCGCGACGTCAACTTCGGTGCGGGGACGACCGTCGCGAACCTCCGTCACGACGGGGGCGACGTCCGCTTTTCGGTCAAAGGCGACCGCGTCTCGACCGGCCGGCGTAAGTTTGGCGTCGTCGTCGGCGACGGCGTCAAAACCGGGATCAACTCGAGTCTCACTCCGGGACTGAAACTCACCGCCGGGGCGACGACGACACCGGGTGAAGTCGTCGACCGTGACCGGTAGCCGACCCTCGAGCCCCGGTCGCCGGCCGTTCGACGGGCGGACGATACCGACCTGATCGGCCGTCGGTGCCCGCCGAAAGACGGGTCGATCCGACCCTCGACGCCGACCCCGTAGCTATCAGGTGCGGGATTTATAAGCTGACGGACGGCTTGTCCAGATGGAGGGCTTCGATCGGTATCACGTCATCACTCGATCACCGCACTCCCTCCAGATCCGATTCCGACGTCGTCGAGTGCGGGTCGAATCGACGGACGTGCGTGGACGTGGGGCTACGGGGGTGGCCTCCCGTCCTGTGGGTCCCGAGACGCGCACTCGAGCCAGTCGTCGCCAGTACTTGTAGCATGGTACGCCGTGGACCACCGCCGCGAAAGCGGCCGGTCACTCCACGGTAACGCTTTTCGCGAGGTTTCGTGGCTTGTCGATCGGCCGACCGAGGAGGTTGGCTGCGTGATAGGAGACGAGTTGTAACTGCACGTTCGCGAGCAGTCCGGCGAGCGCCGGATCCGTCTCCGGAATCTCGAGGTGGGCGTCCGCGATCTCCGTCGCGTCGTGGCCCTCGGGACAGATGGCTACGACGGGCGCCCCGCGCGTCTGCGCCTCTTCAGCGTTTTTCAGGGTCCTGTGGTCTTCTTCACCGGCGAAGACGGCGAAGACGGGCGTCTCAGGCGTGACGAGCGCGAGCGGACCGTGTTTGAGCTCGCCGGAGGCGAACCCCTCGGCGTGTTCGTACGTGATCTCTTTGAACTTCAACGCCCCCTCGAGCGCCACCGGGTAGCCGAGTCCGCGCCCGATGAAGAAGTACGCCTGGCTCCCGTCGTACCGTTCGGCGATCGTCTCCGCCCGGGAGTGTTCGAGGACGGACTCGATGGCGGCGGGCATCCGTTCCAGCTCGGATAGCAGCGACTCCAGGTCCGTCGAACCGCGACCGCGGCAG
>LKMK01000020.1 GCA_001563805.1 Natrialbaceae archaeon B1-Br10_E2g2 | reverse complement strand
TAGTATCAGGAAAAGCTCTTTTACCCGGCAGCGGTACTCCCCGGTATGATATCACTCGACGAAGCAGTGACGGCGCGACTCGAGTCCCACGGGGCGCGCTTCGAGGTCCTGGTCGATCCGGACGCGGCGCTCGCGATCAAACGCGGCGAGTTCGACGGCGAACTCGAGGAGGTCATCGCCGCGGAGGACGTCTTCGAAGACGCATCGCGGGGAGATCGACCCGCGGAGAACGACCTCGAGAAGGTCTTCGATACGACGGAGCCGCTCGAGATCATCCCGCAGGTGATCGAGGACGGCGAGATCCAGATCACGGCCGAACAGCGCCGCGAGATGCAAGAACAGAAGCGCAAACAGCTGATCGACACGATCGCGCGGAACGCGATCAATCCGCAGATGGACGACGCGCCCCACCCGCCGGAGCGCATCGAGAACGCCCTGGAGGAGGCTGGCTTCACGGTCGATCCGATGGAGCCCGTCGAGAGCCAGGTCGACGACGCCCTCGACGCGTTACGGCCGGTCATCCCGATCAGGTTCGAGGAGGTGACGATCGCGGTCCAGATTCCCGCCGAGTACGCCGGCAGTGCCCAGGCCCAGGTCAGACAGTTCGGTGAGCTAGAACGCGAAGAGTGGCAACCCGACGGCTCATGGGTCGGCGCCGTGACGTTCCCCGCGGGGATGCAAAACGACTTCTACGACGTCGTCAACGAGCACTCGAGCGGCGAGGCCGAGACCCAGATGATCAAGGACAAAGACGACCTCAAGACCCGGTAACGCCGGGCGACGCCGGCCGTATCATCCGGAGTGTGTATTGCGAGCACGGGATTCAAGAGCGTTGGCTGCGTACCCGACGGTATGATTGCAGTGCGTACCCTGGAGGTGTTCGACCGGCATCGTTAGCGTGATCGAGGCACCGAGCACCGGTTGTCCGACCGACTCCCCACGGCGAATGGCGTCGCGGGTTAGACGTGACTCTGCGCGTCTCGGTGGCGTCGTCGTCCGGTTCGACGAGCCACTACGCTCGAGCGCGACCGACCAACTGCGGACGCCGACGGGGGTGGCCCCACGATGAGAGCGATCGTCGCAAAACGCGTCGACTCGGGGATCCCGGACACGAGCGAGATCACCGAACTCGCGGAGGCCGCCGGTTACAGCGTCGTCGGCGAGGTAACCCAGTCACGGAAGGCCGATCCGGCACTCCAGCTCGGTGAGGGGAAAGCGAACGAACTCGCCGAGACGGCCGCGATGGCCGACGCCTCGACCGTCATCTTCGACAACCGCCTGGGACCCTACCAGACGTACAACCTCGGCCAGTTGCTCCCCGAGGGCGTCGAGGTGATCGACCGCTTTACCCTCATCCTCGAGATCTTCGGCCAGCGCGCACAGACGCGGAAAGCACAGTTGCAGGTCGAACTGGCCGAACTCCGCTACGAGCTGCCGCGGGTCGAGGCGAAGTCCAGTCTCGCAAAACGGGACGAACATCCCGGCTTCATGGGGCTCGGCGAGTACGACGAGAGCCGCGAGCGGGACATCAAAGCCCAGATCAGCCGGATCAAAGACGAACTCGAGCAGATCGAACAGACCGAACAGCACCGACGGGAGCGCCGGCGCGACTCCGGGTTCGACCTCGTCGCGCTCGCCGGCTACACGAACGCCGGCAAGTCGACGCTGTTGCGTCGGCTCTCGAGCGACCTCGAGGTCGACGAGAACGAGGATCTCCACCCCGATCTGGACTCCACGGCCGAGTCCCAGGACAGACTCTTTACCACGCTGGGGACGACGACCAGGCGCGCCGACATCGACCCGAGGGACGTGCTGGTGACCGACACCGTCGGCTTCATCAGCGACCTCCCCCACTGGCTCGTCGAGTCGTTCAAGTCGACGCTCGACTCGGTCTACCGGGCCGACCTCGTCTTGCTCGTCGTCGACGTCAGCGAGCCGATCGACGAGATCCACGAGAAGCTCGTCACCTGTCACGACACCCTCTACGAGCGCAACGAGGCGCCGATCGTGACGGTGCTGAACAAGATCGACGCCGTCGACGACGAGGAACTCGCCGAAAAGAAACGAGCATTGTCGGCGCTCGCGCCGAATCCCGTCGCGGTCAGCGCGAGAGACGGAACCAACGTCGACGAACTGCTCGAGCGCATCGACGACGAACTGCCGGAGTGGGAGCGCGAACGGCTCGTCCTGCCGATGACCGACGACACGATGAGCGTCGTCTCGTGGATCCACGACAACGCGAACGTCGAGGACGTGACCTACGCCGAGACGGACGTCCTCGTCAGCTTCGAGGCCCGGCCGGCGGTCGTCGCACAGGCCCGTTCGCGAGCGAGCGAGCTGGCGGCCGCGTCGCCGGAATCGCGGTCCGGCTGAGCCGCGGGTCGGTCCGCCCCGGGCCGTGGAGACGCTCCGACGACGGTTCGAATCCTTCACCCGACCACAGGACCCTACCTTATAAATCACTGTTCGGAGATAGGACAGGTATGGAACGTGTCGCAGTAATCGGTGCCTCGATGACCCAGTTCGGGCAACGCGAGGACGAGTGGATCCTCGAGTTGCTCTCCGAGGCCGCCCTCGAGTGTCTCGAGGACGCGGACGTCGAGGCGAGCGAGCTCGAGCATCTGTACGTCTCGAACATGGCAAGCGGCGAGTTCGAGGGCCAGACCGGCGTGATGAACGCGCTGGCCCACGACATCGACGCCGTTCCCGCCTACACCCAGCGAATCGACCAGACGAGCTCGAGCGGCGGGGCGGGTATCTACGCCGCCTGGCAGTCGGTCGCCAGCGGGGCGAGCGAGCTGACGATGCTCGTCGGCGGCGAGAAGATGACCCATCGCACGACGGGCGAGTCGACCGACGTGATCGCGTCGCTGACCCACCCGGTCGAGTACAAGACCGGCGTGACGCTGCCGTCGTTCGCCGGCCTCACTGCTCGCCACTACCTGGAACGGTTCGACGCGCCTCGGGAGAGCCTCGCGAAGGTCGCGGTGAAAAACCACAAAAACGGCGTCGACAACCCCAACGCCCAGTTCCGAAAGGAGATCGACGAGGAGACCGCACTCGAGTCGCCGATCGTCGCCGATCCGCTGCGGCTGTACGACTTCTGTCCGATCACGGACGGCTCGGCGGCGCTGCTGCTCTGTCCCGAAGACGTCGCACAGGAGTACACCGACGAGTACGCGGTGATCACGGGGATCGACGGCGCGACCGACACCCACGTCGTCCACGAACGTGACGACCCCACGGTGATGGGCGGCGTCGTCGAGAGCGGGAAGGGCGCTTACGAGATGAGCGGGCGCGGGCCCGAGGACGTCGACGTCGCGGAACTCCACGACATGTTCACGATCCTCGAGTTCCTCCAGATGGAGGGTCTCGGCTTCGCGGAGCAGGGCGAAGCCTGGAAGCTCGTCGAGGAGGGCAATACGGAGCGTGATACGGGCGACCTGCCGATCAACACCTCCGGCGGACTCAAGTCGAAGGGACACCCCCTCGGCGCGAGTGGGGTCGCCCAGGCGGTCGAGATCTACGAACAGCTCGTCGGCGAGGCCGGCCCTCGACAGGTCGACGCCGAGGTCGGGCTCTGCTGTAACGTCGGCGGCTTCGGAAACTGCGTCATCACGACTATCATGGAGGCAGCACAATGACGATGGAAGCGACCCGATACCAGGACGGTTCGATCAGCTACCCCGGCCACCCGCGCGGTCCCGACGGCGCGGAGCCGGTGGAGACGATCGACCTCAGCGAGTACACCGCCGAGGTCGTCACCTGGACGACGAGTACGGCGACGCCGCCGGGCGTCCGCGAACCGAACCACCTCGCGATCGTCGACTTCGACCTCAGTGAGGCGGTCGACGACGGGGACCAGTCAGTACGGGCGATCGTCCAGCTTACGACCGGCGACGTCGAGACCGGCGACGAGGTTCGAGCCGTCTACGAGGACGAACTCCGCGAGCCCGGCGCTGGCATCCGCGAACCCGACAGTCAGGAGTGGGACGGCTACCGGTTCGAGCCCGTCTGAAGCCGTCTCGCCCGTCCGCTCACTCGTTTTCGTCCGTGCCGTTCTCGTCGCCAGAGCCGTCTGCCTCGTCGTCAGAACTGTCTATCCCGTCGTTCCTGTCGTCCCCGTCCTCTGAGACATCGGGTTCCGCGTCCTCTCCCATCTCGCCCGACGAGACGTCGCCCTCCCCGGTATCCTCGTCGGCGCCGTACCGATCTTTCAGCGTCTCGAGTTCGGCGTCGACGTCGACGGCCGACTCCGGCTCGTCCGGCTCCTCGGGCTCGAGCGCCGTCTCCGCCGGCGTCCCGTCTTCGACATCGATCCGGACGGCGTCAGTAGCCGGTCTGAGGTCGGATTGCGGCTCGCTCGTGGCCTCGCGGAGGCGTCGGTCGACGTCGTCGCGGAGTTCGCGGGCTTCCGAGAGCAGGTCTCGTGCCCCCTCGTCCGCGGGGAGCGTCCCCTCGGAGGCGGCTCGCTGGAGTTCGGCCAGGACGGAGTCAAGTTGCGAGAGCGTCGTCCGACGAAGCGCTGTCGCTCGGTCGCTGGCCTGCGTAGTGGTCCGTGCCGTTCGATCCCGGACGTCCCGTTGGGTTCGAACGAGTTCGAGCCCGCGTTGGAACGCCTCGAGCGCGCGGACGCTCGACTCGAGGACCGTCAGCAGGGTGGGGACCGCGACCTCGTCGGTAAACGCGAGCAGTTCCCGCGGTGTCGGCGGCCTGAGCGGTGGCCGCCGCCGACGGGGCTCGAGTTCCTCGTGGAGTTCCGTACGGAGGTCGTCGATGGTCCGCGTTAGCTCCCGGACGGCATCGACGAGTTCGTCGTCCTGATCGGCCATACTCGCGTTTCGGCTCCGGGGAGGAAAAGTGAGGCGGTCGCCCGAACTCGAGTCTGCGTCGAGCAGCAGCCATCGTGTGGCGAAGCCACGCGACGGAATCGCGGCAGCCAGCTGGTGACGCACGAGGAATCGGACCGCTTTTATCCGCCGTCGACCCCTCTACTGCTGTGCGAATCGAGAACAGTTTCATTCCCGTCCACGGCGTTGGGGAAGCGACCGAACGCCGGCTCTGGGAGCACGGCATCACCCACTGGGAGGAGTTCGACGGGAGCGTCGTCGGCCCGACGCTCGCCGACCGCATCGAGTCGTTCATCGACGAAGGCTGGACCTACCTCGATCGCGGCGACGTCTCGCCCTTCGCGGAGTCGCTGCCGGCGGCGAGTCGCTGGCGCCTCTACGAGAACGTCCGCGAGGAGACCTGCTTTCTCGACATCGAGACCACCGGCCTCGACGCGCGGCGTAACGACGTGACGACCGTCAGCCTCCATCGCGGCGGCGACACGAAGACGTTCGTCAGCGGTCGCGACCTGACGGCCGACCGGCTCGCGACGGAACTCGAGTCCGCGTCGTTGCTCGTCACGTTCAACGGCCAGCGCTTCGACGTCCCGTTTCTCGAGACCTGTTTCGACCTCGAGGTCGCCGTCCCGCACGTCGATCTCATGTACCCCTGCAAGAAACTCGGGCTCGACGGCGGGCTGAAAGCGATCGAGCGCGACCTCGGCATCGACCGCGACATGCCCGACATCAGCGGCCGCGATGCCGTTCGGCTCTGGCACGAGTACGAACGGGGCGACGACGGCGCGCTCGAGACCCTCGTCGAGTACAACCGGGCCGACACGCGAAACATGGAGCCGCTGATGGAGATCGTCGCCGATCGCCTGCACGAGCGGGTCTTCGAAACGGTCTGTTCGACCGACTGACCCGTCTGGAGCGATACGCCTACAGTCCTCGCATTCGTGGTCTCGGTCGATGGGAGGAGCTACGTACACCGTCGACATCGACGTTCGCCTGCGGGACGTCGACTTCATGGGCCACGTGAACAACGCCGTCTACGCAACGTACCTCGAGCAAGCCCGTGAGGCGTTTTTCGAGGACGTGCTCGACGTCTCGCTCGTGGATGTCGGCACCGTCCTCGTGAACCTCGAGATCGACTACCGTCGACCGATCGAGGCCACCGACGACGTCGAGATTACCCTCGACGTGAGGGACCTCGGAAGCTCGAGCATCCCGATGGAGTACGAGGTGCGTGCCGACGGCGAACTCGCGGCGACTGCGCGAACCGTTCAGGTGCTCGTCGACGAGAGCGGGGACTCGAAACCGCTACCGGCCGAGTGGCGGAGCCGGATCGATGGCGAGTAATCGACTCGAGGTGGAACGAAGACGGTTACTCGTAGACGGTGGATTCGTCGTCGATCTCGACCGTCCCGTCGCTGGTGACCACGACCTGGTAGCCACAGAAGGGAAATTCGACGCGACCAGCAGCCCGCGGGGTGCCGTCTTCTCGCGGCGCGAACAGGGAATCGAGCGCTTCGGGGTTGATGACGTCGTAGAGCGCGTCGTACGTCGGTGGTTCGATCTCCGTCGGATCGACGCCTTCCCGCTCGGCGACGGCAGCGATTACCTCGAAACTGAGCGACGACTCTGGACTCGATTCCGACCGATCGACTGAGAGTAGCATTGGCCGACCTCTTTCTTCGTTCAAATATAAATCCATTGGCCTCAACCCGAGCTTGTAACCAGCGTTTGTACAACAACCACCAATTCTGTACATCGGTGTATTCTAACGAGTGGGCTTTTTACGTGATTTTAGTAAAGTCTCGGAAGTTGTAACGATTCAACTGTGGCGAACTCACTTTCAGGGAGTGGTTGTAACGACCACCCGGCTGTTCAGAATTCCGGTTGTCGCCATCGAACACACCGCTACCGGTGGGATTCGGTTCGAGTGAAAAAGCCAGGGCGGGGATTTGAACCCCGGAAGTCTCGATTACAAGTCGAGTGCATGAACCGCCCATGCTCCCCTGGCGCAGTCAGTCGGTTAGCGCTCTTCCTTTGAGTGTGTGTCGTTTTCAGGTCGTTCCTCGAGCGGCCGATGCATCGCCATCCGAAACGTCTCGAAGCCGTGACTCCGGTAGAACCGCCTCGCGGCCTCGTTGTCGGCCATCACCTCGAGGATGACGACGTCGACGCCGGCCTCGCTGAACGCCGCGTCGACGGCCTCGAGAAGGTCCGAACCGATCCCCCGGTTGCGAAAGTCAGGTTCGACGTACAGGTTCGAGAGCGTTCCCCGGGTCGCCTCGAGGTCGAGTGCGCCTCGTTCGACCGAGACGGAGGCGAACCCAACGGGGTCGCCGTCGACGCGAGCGACGAAGAGTCCGTCGGCGGCCAGGTGGGCGGCGAGCGTTTCGCGCATCGTCGCCCGGTTTTCGTCGGCGCGGACGTACGAGCCGTACGCTCGCTGGCCTCGAGCGAGCCGGACCCACATGTCGGTGATCGCCTCGAGGTCGTCGGCGCTGGCGTAATCAATCTCGGGGACCATTCTCGAGGGCCGTGACGGCCGGTAACGGCTCGCCGGTGAGCATCCGCAAGGCGGCCCCGCCACCGGTGCTGACGTGGGAGAAGCCCTCGATGCCGAGCCGCCGAAGTGCGGAGGCGGTGTCGCCGCCCCCGACGATACTCGTGGGGGCGTCGGTCGCCGCGCCGTACAGCTGACGGGTCCCCCGTTCGAACTCCGACTGTTCGAAGACACCTGCGGGGCCGTTGAGGATGACCGTTCCCGCGTCGTCGAGGATCCGCCGGTAGTACTCGAGCGTGAGATCGCCGACGTCCATGGCCGCCTCGTCGTCCCGCGGTGGGAGCGCGTTCGCCCCGATGACGTGGCGTTGTCCCTCGCGTGAGACGGCGACGTCACGGGGGAGTGCGATCCGGTCGCCGTAGGCGTCGAGGAGGTCGGCGGCACGATCGATCTCGTCCCAGTATCCCTGATCGTAGATGAAATCCGAGCTGGCATCGCCGAGGTCGACGCCGTCGGCGATGAGAAACACGTTCCCGACGACGCCGGCGGTGAGGACGTGATCGGCCAGCCCCTTCTCGAGGATCGACCAGGCGACGTCGATGGAATCGGAAACCTTCGCGCCGCCGAGGACGTAGACGCGAGGCTCGGGAGTCTCTTCGATCGTTCCCAGGACCTCGAGTTCGGACTCCATCACGCGGCCGGCGTACCCCGGGACGACCGTCGGGAAGCCGACGAGCGAGGGTTGCGAACGGTGGGCGGCCGCGAACGCGTCGTTGACGTAGGCGTCGAGCACCGGCGCGAGACCGGTGACGAGGTGTGTGCGAGCGGCCCGCTCGGGCTCGAACTCCATGTACTCCTCGCTGTAAAACCGGGTGTTCTCGAGGAGGACGCAGTCGCCGTCCTCGAGCGATCGAACGGCCTCGCGTGCGGCATCGCTGAACGTCGCGTCGACGTATCCGACCGGCTGGCCGAGGAGTTCGGAGAGACGATCTGCATGAGAGTCGAGCGAGACGAACTCGTCGCCGCCGGGCCGGCCCTGATGGGCGAGCACGGCGACCCGTCCCCCTCGCTCGAGAAGCTCCGCGAGCGTATCGACGTGGGCGCGCAGTCGGGCGTCGTCGGCGAGTGTCCCGTCGTCGTCGATCGGACTGTTGACGTCGACGCGGACACCGACGGTGGTCCCTTCGACGTCCAGATCGTCGAGGGTATCGATCATTGGAGGTGAGTCCACCGCGGCCCCCGAAAGGTCTTTCTATCGGAGAAATAGCGTGCGACGATTGCTGTCACGAGTCAGGGGTCGTTGTCGGACGAGCTCTCACACCGCCCGGCAGTCCGGGCAGACGAGTTGGCCGTTCGCATCGCGCAGTTCCTCGGCGAGCGATCCACAGGCCTCACAGACCCCCTGCGTCGAGTACTCGTCGCCGCCGTTCGGAACGGCCCTGTCGTCTGCTGGCTCGTCGATCGGTGCCATTGCGTCGTCGACGGGCCGCTCTACGGCTGGTGGCCCCTCGTTCGAACGCGTCGGCGCCGTCGTCGCCTGGAACGAGCCCGCCGCCGCGATGACGTCGCGCTGGGTGACGACGCCGAGGAGGTCGTCTTCGGTCTCGACGACGACGTTTCGGATGTTCTCTCGAGCCATCATCGTCGCGACGTCGGTGAGCGACCGCTCCGGCGAGACCGAGATCACGGGGGTGGTCATCGCCGATTCGACGGTCGTTTCGGCCGGATCGGCCTCCGATTCGACGACGCCCAGGACGTCCCACTCGGTCATGATCCCGACCGGGTCGGTGCCTCGAACGACGAGGACGCAACTCGAGCGCTCCTCGCGCATGAGTCGGACCGCCCCGAGGACGGTGTCCGATTCGCTGACGCCGACGTATTCGGTCGTCAAGATATCCCTGACCGACAGTTCCGATTCCATACCTGAACACTAGCCACAGACCGGCTAAAAGCTACTCCCGCTACACTTAAGCAGACACACAGTGAATTTCACCGGTTGGCGTGGGAGATGCGGTCCAGCGCCGTCGGTCGATGCGACCCGGAGGATCGACCCCTCACCACTCGAATTCGACGCGGGTCCCGGCAGATCGACAGGTCTCGAGGGCGTGTTTCGCGGCGTAACCGGCGTCGTGTGCGTTCTCGCCGCGGCCGACGCCGACCTGCATCGTCACGTCGACGGCTTCCTTGACGTGGCCGACCGCTTCCTCGTAGTCGGACCGCTTCAGGTCGGGACAGACGACGATGACGTTGTCGCCGCCGACGAAAAACGAGAGACTGTCGTGGGCATAGCGCATGTGTCGCATCAGTTCGGCGTAGCCCTGTTCGATCTCGATGAACGTGTCGAAGGCGTTGAGCTCGTCCGTGTAGTTGCCGGTCGCGTTGACGACGTCGAAGTGGGCGATCTGGACGTCCTCGTCCGTTCGGTAGGCGTCGTCGACGGTCCGCCCCTCGAGACACTCCCGTCGGTCCTCGTCCTGGGCACTGCCGGCGTCCTGGACCAGTTCGGTCGCATCGGCGAGCGCCTGGACGGGGTTCGTTCCGGTCGCCACGCCCAGGCTGAGCGTGACGGGATACCGGTTCCCGACGGACTCCTGAAGAAGTGCGTGGTCGTCCATCGAGAGGCCGTTCGTGACGGCGATCATGTTGTCGAAGCGGGTGAAGAAGACGTAGCCGCCACGGTTGCCGACGAACTGGGAGATGTCGGCGTAGAGTCGAGACTGGAGCGTCTGGAGGTCGGCCTCCCGGCGTGGTTCCGGCGTCACCGTCCACGGCCCGTAGTTGTCGATCTGAACGAGCGTCACCTGCGTGTTAGTCACGGTGGTCGAGTCTTTCGATTGGCGTCGTATAAGTGATACGTAATCCAGATTCGAGATGGCGGGAGAACGAGTCGTCCGATCGGGGGGCGAGTCGACGATCAGGCGCGTTTCTTTTCGGGGTCCGATCCCTTGGGATGGTAGTCCCAGAAGTCGCCCTCACGCATCGCGTTCCCGACCGCTCTGTGCATGTCGAGGATCGTCTCGAACTCCTCTTCCTCGATGTACTCGAAGATGTCGCTGAGGGCGACGACCTTCTGGTGGTTGATGCGGATGGGGTGGTCACCGTACTCGTCGACGAAGGCGTCACGGTCGAGGGGGAAGTCCTCCTCGTCGTCGACCTTGTCGGCGATGATCCGCATGTCGTATTTCCGTCCGCCTTCGCTTCCTTCCTCGCCGTCCGGATCGTGTGGCCAGTCCGCACTCATACTCGGATCTGTGCAGGGCTCTTGCAAAAGGGTTACTCTTGTCGCCCGACAGCCCACCGCGCCGACCCCTCGGGAGAACCCGACAGGTAAGACGGCTCGGTCATACGAACTGCTGTACCTGGGTACAGCGAGCCGTTTCAGACGGATCGGGACAACGTGTTACCGGCGATCGCTCCGACGGGGCGGCGACCACCGGTGCCGTATCCTAACGGACGATATCAGTCGTCGGCGGTCGTCTCGGCTTCCTCGCCCAGGATCTCCTCGCGGTGTTCGTCGAGCAGCGGCGCACGACCCCGCGGTCTGGGTTCAGTCTCGGACATCTTGATCGCACTGCCGGCGATCTCGACGTCGGTGTCGCTCCCTGGCTGCTCGACGGGAACCAGCATGTCACGGGCGTGCACGTGTGGGTCCTCGAAGATCTCCTCGGTCGTCTGGACCGGCGCGGCCGGAACCTTGCCCTCGAGGGCGTCGACCAGCGCGTCGGTTTCCCGTTCGGCCGCCCACGCCTCGAGTTCCGCACGGAGCGGCTCGCGGTTTTGCAGCCGGTCTGCAGTCGTCGGGTACTGATCGGCGAGCTCCGGCCGATCCATCACGTCACAGAGGTCAGACCAGTGGCGGTCGTTGAAGGCGGCGATGACCGCGTAGCCGTCGGCGGTCTCGAACGCGTCGTAGGGGAACAGCGTCGGGTGGGAGTTGCCCTGTCGGGTGGGGGCCTCGCCGCTGTACGACTGCTGGTAGATCGCCCGTTCGGTCATGCTGATCATCGAGTCGTACATGCCGGTGTCGACGTACTGGCCCTCGCCGGTCTGTGCGCGGTGATTGACGGCGGCGAGGATCCCCACGCAGTTCAGCGCCGCGGTGAAGAGGTCGCCGATGCCGGGGCCGACCTTCGTCGGCGGGCCGTCTTCCTGGCCGGTGATCTCCATGACGCCGCCGAGTGCCTGGGCGATGAGGTCGAACGATGGCTGACCCTGCCGGTCGGTCTCGCCGGTCCGCGGATCGCCGAAGCCCCGGATCGAGGAGTAGATGAGGTCGGGGTTGTACTCGGTGAGCGTCTCGTAGCCGAGGTCGTACTTCTCCATCGTCCCCGCGCGGTAGTTCTCGACGAGGACGTCGGCCTCCTCGACGAGCGAGAGGAAGTCCGCACGGTCGTTCTCGTCGCCGAAGTTCAGCTCGATGCTCTTTTTGCCCCGGTTGACGCTCTGGAAGTAGCCGCCGTACGCTTCGGCCTCGGGATCGTCGACGAACGGCGGGTTCGACCGGATGAGGTCGCCGCCCGGGCGCTCGATCTTGACGACGTCTGCTCCCATATCCGCGAGTAACATCGTGCAGTAGGGGCCAGCAAGCACCTGCGTCAGGTCCAACACGCGTAAATTCGAAAGCGCTCCCATGTGCGGTGAGATACGAAACGGCTACAAAAACCTTTACCATCGATCATGAGGGTGTGAACACCTGCCAATTAGACGATGCTAGGGCGTTTAAGGGATATTATCATGGAAGATCATTAGGTTTATCACCGAGTCCATCATGGTTCCGAATACGATGTCCCAAACGGTCGTCCTCGGCGTGATCGGCTCCGACGCTCACGTCGTTGGCATCACGATCTTAGAGCAGGCTTTCAGTGCAGCTGGATTCGACGTCGTCAACCTCGGCGTCCAGACCTCCCAGGAGGAGTTCGCCGAGGCCGCAGTAGCACACGACGCCGGGGCTGTACTGGTCTCCTCGCTCTACGGTCACGCCGAACAGGACTGCCAGGGCTTCCACGAGGTCCTCGAGGAGGCCGGGGTCGAGGCGGAGACCTACATCGGCGGCAACTTAGCCGTCGGCCAGGACGACTGGGAGGAGACGCGGGCGACGTTCGAAGCGCTCGGCTTCGATCGTGTCTTCGACTCCGAGACCGATCCGGAGGAAGCGATCGCGGCGCTTCGGGACGATCTCGGGCTCACGACCACCGATACGGAACGAGCGACCATCAGTTCCTAGATGCCGAGAGTCACTTTGTAGATGATACGAGACGAACGCATACCATCCGACGAGCTACGGCGTATCGACGAGGAGATCAGGGCAGACTGGCCGACGGGTGCCGACGTCGACTTCGAGGAGGCGATCGCGTACCACGAGTCGCTGCCCGACAACAAGCGGTTCGCTGACGTCCTCGAGTCGGCCGACAAGCCCCTGTTGCAGCCGCGAGCCGGCGTCCCCCGGCTCGACGACCAGATCGAACTGTTAGAATACCTCCACGGCGAGGGGAACGCGGACCTCCTGCCGACGACGATCGACTCGTACACGCGCGACAACGAGTACGGGAAGGCCCAGCAGGGACTCGAGAAAGCCCGGGAGACGGGCGACGACACCCTGAACGGCTTCCCGGCGGTCAACCACGGCGTCGAGGGCTGTCGCACGCTGATCGACGCAATCGACGCCCCGATCGAGGTTCGCCACGGAACCCCCGACGCTCGGCTGCTCGCAGCGATCACGTTCGCTGGCGGCTTCCAGAGCTTCGAGGGCGGCCCGATCTCCTACAACATCCCGTACACGAAACGTCACGGGCTCGAGGAGACGATCGAGCGCTGGCAGTTCGTCGACCGGCTCGCCGGTGCGTACACCGAACGCGGGGTTCGTATCAACCGTGAACCGTTCGGCCCGCTGACCGGGACGCTCGTGCCGCCGTCGATCGCAATCGCGATCGGGATCGTCGAGGGACAGCTCGCGGCCACGCAAGGCGTGCGCTCGGTTACCCTCGGCTACGGACAGGTCGGCAACGTCGTGCAAGACGTCGCCGCCCTGAACGCGCTGAAAGACCTCGCGAACGAGTACCTGCCGGACGAGGTCGTCGTCACGACGGTCTTCCACGAGTGGATGGGCGGCTTCCCGCCGGACGAAGCTCGTGCCAACGGCGTGATCAGTCTCGGCGGGATGACCGCGGCCATCGCCCAGCCCGATAAGGTCATCACGAAGTCACCCCAGGAGTTCCAGGGCGTCCCGACGATGCAGGCCAACGCCGCCGGCCTCCGCACCACGCGACAGGTCATCGATATGGCCATCGAACAGGACATCGACATCGACGGCATCGCGGAGGAACAGGATCTCATCGAACGCGAAACCCGGTGTCTGATGGACACGATCTTCACCCACGGCGACGGCGACGTCGTCCAGGGGACGATCAAGGCGTTCGACTCGGGCGCACTGGACGTCCCCTTCGCCCCCAGCGACAGCGCGAAGGGAGCGATCCTTCCCGCCCGGGACGACGACGGTCGCGTCCGCATCTTCGAGTGGGCCGACCTCGAGATGGACGACGAGATCAAGGAGATTCACAAGGCACGACTCTCACAGCGGGCTAACACGGAGGGTCGCGAGCAGTCGTTCCGAATGGTTGCCGACGACGTCGACGCGATCAGCGACGGAAAACTCATCGGTCGCCCATAACGATCTACGATGGAAATCACTGACATTCACGCGACGCCCGGTTACTCCGGGTTCTTCTTCGACGACCAGCGCGCGATCAAACAGGGAGCAACGCAGGACGGCTTTACGTACGACGGCGACCCCGTCACCGACGGCTTCGACGAGATCCGCCAGGCTGGCGAGACGATCGTCGTCGACGTCGAACTCGCCGACGGAACCCACCACCGCGGCGACTGTGCGGCGGTCCAGTACTCCGGCGCCGGCGGGCGCGATCCGCTGTTCAAAGCCGAGGAGTACGCCCCGGTCGTCGAGGGACCAGTCGCCGAGGCGTTCGTCGGACGCGACGCAACCGCGTTCCTCGAGAACGCCGACGCGCTCGAGGAGCTGGTCGTCGACGGAGATCGACTCCACACGGCGATCCGATACGGCGTCTCCCAGGCGCTGCTGGCCGCGGCGGCCCACGCCGAGGGGACGACCATGACCGACGTGATGGCCGACGCACTCGGCACAGGCCCTGCGACGGAGCCGGTGCCGGTCTTCGGCCAGTCCGGCGACGCTCGCTACATCAACACCGAGAAGATGTTCATCAAGGGGGTCCCGGTCCTCCCGCACGCGCTGATCAACAGCGTCGAAAAGATCGGCGAAGAGGGCGAGACCTTGCTCGAGTACGTCGAGTGGCTCGTCGAGCGGTCACAGCAGCTCGGCCCGGACGGCTACGAGCCCCGGTTCCACATCGACGTCTACGGCATGATCGGCGAGATCTTCGACGCGCCGTACGACCGTGAGGAAGTAGTCGACTACTTCGCCGCACTCGAGGAGGCGGCCGCGCCGTATCCCCTGCAGATCGAAGGGCCGATGGACGTCGGCGACCGAGAAGGGCAGATCGAGGCGATGGTCGAACTCCGCGAGGGACTCGCGGCTGCGGGCGTCGGCGTCGACCTCGTCGCCGACGAGTGGTGTAACACCTTCGAAGACGTCCAGGCGTTCGTCGACGCCGGCGCGGCCGACCTCGTGCAGGTGAAAACGCCCGACCTGGGGAGCGTCCACCGCAGCGGCCAGGCGGTTCGCTACTGCGAGGGAACGGACACGCGCGCCTATCTCGGCGGGACCTGCAACGAGACGGAAACCTCCGCGCGTGCCTGCGCGCACGTGGCGCTCGCGACCGACGCCGCACAGGTGCTCGCGAAACCCGGCATGGGCTTCGACGAGGGCTACATGATCGTCGAAAACGAGATGCGACGAACGATCGCCAGACGGGAACGGGAACAGGTACCAGCCAGCACTGACGAGGTGACAGCAGATGACTAATGAAACCCAACGCGAAATCGACTGGACGGATCGCGAGACGTTCGCACAGGCGCTCGAGCGCGTCGAGACCCGCGAGAAGGGCAACTGCTTCGAGGACTTCGAGGAAGGTGACGTCGTCGAACACGACCCCGGTCTGACCCTCACGAAGTGGGGCAACGAGGCCTGGATGAGCCAGACGCTCAACCACGATCCGGCCTACTGGCGACCCGACGCGGCCGCCGACCGCGGCTTCGACGAACCGCCCATCCACCCGGACTACCTCACCGCCGCGACGCTCGGTATCACCGTCGAGGATCTGAGCGAGAAAGGCGGCTACTTCCTCGGGCGAACCGACGTTCGCTTCGCTCAAGATGCCGTCTACCCGGGCACGGACATGTACGTCGAAAGCGAGGTCGTCAACACCGCGACCTCGAGTTCCCGGCCCCAGTACGGCATCGTCTCCTGGCGGACCCGTGCGAAGGACCTCGAGACCGACGACCTGCTCATGTCCTACGAGCGGACGAACATGATCCCGCGCCGGGAGCCCCTCGAGACGGACGGTGGGACGGCTGCAACCGAGGAAGACGACCCCGTCGACGACCTCCCCGAGACGTTCGTCACTCCCGAGGGTGGCCACTTCGAGGACTTCGTCGCCGCGCTCGAGCGAGCCGACGAGGAACACGCTGCCGTCGCCTACCGACACGAACGCGGGCGAACCCAGGACGACGTCACGGTCGCCCAGCTGCCGCTCGCGACGCTCAACACCGCCAAACAACACCACAACGTGGACGTGATGGCCGACTCGCCGTCGGGAGATATCGTCACCTACGGCGACGTCACCCGCTCGACGGCGCTGGGCCACGCCCGGTCGGACGAAGCGACCTGGCGCGAGGTCGGCTTCGACGACGAATCCTTCCACACGTTCGTCACGCCCGGTGACACCGTCTACGCCTTCACGCGCGTCATCTCCGCAGAGGACGATGCCTCGAGCGACGCGGCAGGCACCATCCGCTTCCAGCACATCGCGTTCAACCAGGACGACGTTCCCGTCTACTCGGGAACACGAATCGCGGAGATTCAAAAACGTTCTAACTGACACGATCGAACGTTACAGACGACCGCTGACAAGCACGAATTCAGACCCCACTCAGACATGACTGACGACACTGACATCCGACTCTGCCGTACGTTCCAGACCGCACCGGCCGCCGTTCCGAAAGACGACTCGGCGAAGTACCTCCGCTCCGGCCTCGAGGCCGAGGGCTTCCAGGCGCCCGACTGGCTCGTCCCCGACATGGAAGACGGGACCGCGCCGGATATGAAAGACGAGGGGCTCGAGAACACGATCGAACTCGTGCCCCAGTACGACTTCCCGGGTGAGATCTGGCCACGCGTCGAGTGGAGCTACGAGGACGAAGCGTTCCGAAACCGTGGCCGCGAACAGATCGATCGGCTCGTGAGCGAACTCGGCGACGAGATCGACGGCGTCGTCGTCCCCAAGGTCGGTCGCCTCGCGGACGTCAAGCGCGCCGCCGAGGTCGTCGCCGAAGCGGAAGCCGAACACGGCCAGCCGGACGGCTCGATCGGGCTGTCGATCATCGTCGAGACCGGCCGCGCTCGATCCGACCTCCGCGATATCGCGAAGTTCGGCGCCGACTCGCGGCTCACCGCGCTCGTCTTCGGTCCCGTCGACTACGCCGCCGAACTCGGCGCGCGTGACCTCGGTGATGGCCGCCCGCGCTGGGATGGCCTGCTCGAGCGCCTCTCGAACGAGGCCAGCGCCGGCGGACTGCTCTCGATCGGCGGACCGTTCGACGACCTGTTCAAAGAACGCGCCGGCTTGACCTACTACAACGCCGACGACTACGCCGATCAGGTCGAATACGAAGCCCACCTCGGCCTCGACGGCTCCTGGTCGCTGTACCCCAAACAGACGATCCAAGCCAACACCATCCACATGCCGACGGCCGAGGAACTCGAGCGCGACGTGAGCAAGATCGAGCGCTTCAACGCGGCCAAACGCGAGGGCACTGGCGCGGTTACCCTCGACGGCCAGATGGTCGACGAAGCCACGTTCAAGGTCTTCCGGAACACCATCCTCCAGGTCCGTTCGATCCACGAAACCCGACCGGAGCAAACAGAGGCCCACTACGACGAGGGCCTGCTCGAGCGGGCGCTCGAACTCGAACTCTCCTACAGGTAATCGGCCGGTAGATTCCTCGGCGAAAACCGATCGGCCACCCGCCTTCGTTTTCAGCCTCTCAGTCGAACGACCAGTCGGTGTCGACGCCCGGCGGGTTCTCGAGCGTCTGGAAGACGACGCAGTAGCGTTCGGTGTACGTTTCGATCGCCGCCTGCGTCTCCTCGTCGACGTCGCCGTCGATCTCGAACTCCAGGGAGATGTCCTCGAAGCCGACCGGGACGTCGTCGTCGACGCCCATCGTTCCCCGCAGGTCGAGGTCACCGCTGGCCTCGACGGAGACGTCGACCTCGAGGCCGAAATTCTCCGCGACGGCCTGTGCGGTCAGTTGCGAACAGGCCGCGAGCGCACCGAGCAGGAGGTCGCCGGAACACGCGCCGCCGCCGGGACCGCCCGCGCCCTCGTGGAGTTCGGCCTCGTAGATCGCACGGCCGATGTCGACGCTGCAGGATCGGGCGTCGTCCTGCTCTTCGCCGGTCGCGGTGAGCGTGATCTGTGCGGCCTCGGGGTTCGTCTCGTACTCGTCTTTGAGCGGTTCCTGTTCGTCGCGGAGATTGACGTCTGACATGCCACCGGACTGTCGTCAGCCCGGAAAAAGAACCTGTGGTTACTGGCAGGAACCGAGCGGATCTACGACGTGGGTCGCCGGTGGATGGGGTCTGCTCGAGGAGGTGGGTAATTCGTTCGTGTGGGGATGGGATTTGAACCACGGTCGTTCCGCTCACGTTCGTTCGCTCCACTCCCTGATTCAAATATCACCGTTTCGTTTTCGCCCTCACGGACGACTCGCTGCGCTCGTCGTCGTTGTTCGGGCGAAAACGGTGGGGATGGGATTTGAACCCATGAGGCTTGTCAGCCAGTTGCTCTCAAGGCAACCGCGTTGGGCCGCTCTGCCACCCCACCTCGAGTTCCAGTAGCCCGCCCGGTCAAAAATGGTTATCGGTCTCGGTCCACCTCGAGTGACCCATCGGGGTCGACCTCGAGACCGAGCTCGTCGATCACGGCCGCCGTCGCTTCGCCGCCCGGCCGGCCCGCGACCTGTCGGGCCTCGAGGGTGGCGATCGTCGAGCAGAGCCCCGACTCGGCGGTCAGACTCGGGAGAGCGGGCGCGAAGCCGAGGCGGAGGTCCGCGTCGGCGGTTCGGCGAGCCAACGTCGCGAGTTCGGGCCCCGCGTAGGCGTCGGTGAAGTCGACGGAATCGGTAAACCCTCCGAGGTACGTCCGACCGCCCGAGGACGGTCCCAGGACGACGTCGTACCGTCGCATCGACATGGCCGCGCTGTCGATCTCGGCCCGTCGGACCAGCGGTACCGTCGGCTCGAGCACGGCGACGCCGTCGACGCCCTCCCGTTGTAAGAGGTGGGTGACCGTATTACCGACGCGCGCCGACCGCGTCGAGCCGACCTGACGTTCGAAGCGAACCGTCGAGACGTCCTCGAGGGCGCCACCGGCCAGCGTCCGAACCTCGGCCTCGGGGTCGCCGTCGGCGTGGCTCTCCGGAAGCGTCTCCTCGTCGCGGTAGTTGACGAGGAGGTCGCCGCCGCTATCGGCCACCGCACGCAACACGTCGGTCACGGCGGCCTCGTAGAGGGACGCTGTCGCGTCCGCGGGCAGTGGTGTCTCTTCGGCGAGCGCCGAGAGCACGAGTCCGGATCGAGGGGGGTCGACTGGCACGACGACGATCATAGCCGATGGTGGGGTCTCTCGGACCTTGAACGCGACGTTTCGGCGACCCTCGAGCGCGCATTTCGAGGGGTCGTCGGGATCGACTCGAGCCAGCGAGAAGCCGAGCCAAATCCGTACCGGCGACGTGAGGCGAACCGGGGGCCGAACCAGGCTACCGCCGACGCGCATCAATTATAGTGATTCGCTGAGACGTACGACATATGGAAGATCGATCGATCTCGATCGTCGGGCTCGCCGGTGTAGTGAGTATCCTCGGACTCGCCGTCGTCGGCGCGTACGGATTCGTGACGGGGGCCGTACTCGAGCCGTCGGCGGCGTTACTCGCGCCGACCGTCGCAACGCTCGTCGTCACCGCCGTCGTCGTCGCCGCGTTGATCGCTCTCGGTGCCGGCTCGAAGCGCTGGCGACAGAACCCGTACTGGTAACGATCGCCTCGTGTTCTCCAGTTAGCGTTCCCGTCGTCCCTTCGTCTGCCGATAGTCCGTCGCCAGAAGCTGTGCGAAGTGTTCGACCCACGACTGAGTCTGGGCGTCCGACTGTCGGCGCGGGTCGATCATCGGGACGAGCGCGAAGCCCCGGCCGCGGATCGTCGTCGCGTGACGCTCCGGCAGCGCGAGTTCCGCAGCCGGCGTCCTGGTGTACTCCTCGGCGAGTTCGACGAGCGCCCGCTCGCCGACCGGGATCAGGATCTCGGGGTTGATCATCCGGATCTCGGCCTCGAGGAAGGGGTCGCAGTTAGCCACCTCCTCGTCAGTCGGTGCTCGGTCGGGATGGCGACATCGAGTCAGTTGAGTGAGATACGCGTTCTCGAGGATCGGTCGCTCCGGCGGCGACGTCGCATCACAGAGGCCGAGTCGCTCGAGGAGCCGCCGGAGCGTCGTTCCCGACTCCGGACCGTCCGCCCCGTCGGCCGCGAACGGCACGCCCGACGCATCCTCCCCGTCGGCCGCGAACGGCACGCCCGACGCATCCGCCGCGGCCGACGGTCGCTCACCGACGAACAGGAAGTCCGCGGCCACGTCACCGTAGCCGTGTACGACCTGCGTGCGCGTCTCACAGAGCGCCGGACAGTTCCGACACTCCTCGTCCATGTTGTACGGATTCGATCGCGAGCGCTGTGCTGGGTCCACACGCCTACCTGGGGTGGCACGATCAAAAGCGCCGCGGACGGCCACGACCCGGACCGGTCCGGCCTCGATGTCGTCCGGCACTCCGACTCGAAGCGGTCGCCAGCTAGCGGTCGAGTCCGCCGCGCTCGGTGACCTCGAGGATGAACTTGACGTTCCGGACGATCTCTTCCGGGCTGGTCTCCTCGTCGGGGTCGTAGAGGTCGCTGGTCCGGTAGAGGACGTTCGCGAGCTGTTTACTCTCGCTCGTCTCGTCTCGAATCTCGTCCGCGATTTCGCGGAGGAACGCGACGCGCTCGGGGTCTGCGTCGAACGGGCTGTCGTCTGTTCCCACGGCCATCACCCGTCGACCGAGGCCGTCTCGTCGTCCCGGCGCTGTGAAACGCTTCGTCGGTGGACGATCCCCGTGTTGTTCGCGACGTTCTCCGTGATCGTCCGGAACGCGTCGCCGGTCTCGCTGTCGTCCTCGAGGACGGTCGGTTTGCCGCCGTCGCCACCCTCCCGGACGGCGGGATCGAGCGGGATGCTCCCGAGGAACGGCAACTCGTGTTCGTCGGCGAACGCTTCGCCGCCGCCCGAGCCGAAGATGTCGTGGTGACTGTCACAGTCGGGGCAGGCGAACGTCGACATGTTCTCCGCGATGCCGAGGACGACGGTCTCGTGGGTGGCGAACATCTCGAGGCCCTTGCGAGCGTCGTCGAGCGCGACGTCCTGTGGCGTCGTGACGATGACCGCGCCGGTGACGGGCATCGTCTGAAGCATCGTCAACTGGGTGTCGCCCGTTCCCGGGGGCAGATCGACGATCAGGTAATCGAGGTGGCCCCACTCGACGTCCTCGGTGAGCTGCGTGATCACCTTGTGGACCATCGGTCCGCGCCAGATGACGGGGTCGTCTTTGCCCGTGAGAAAGGCCATGCTCATCAGTTTCACGCCGTACTTCTCCGGCGGGACGAGCGTCTCGTCTTCAGTCGCCCGGGGCGGTTCGTCGGCGTCGACCATCCGGGGGACGTTTGGCCCGTAGATGTCAGCATCGAACAGCCCGACGCGAGCGCCCAGCCGCGCCAGTCCCGCCGCGAGGTTGACCGACACGGTCGACTTGCCGACACCGCCCTTTCCAGACGCGACCGCGATGACGTTCTTGACGTTCGCGAGCACCTGATCCTCTCCAGGAATGTCGTCCCGGTCCGGAACGGTCGCCGTCAGCTCCGGCTCGAGGCCGGCATCCTCGAGCGTCTCGCGAACGGCCGCGGCGATGTTCGATTCCGTCGGTGAGTACGGTGCACCGAGCGCGAGGTCGACGGTGACCGTTTCGCCGTCGACGGATACCTCGTTGACCAGCCCGAGCGAGACAATGTCGTCGCCGAGTTCCGGATCGTCGACTCCCCGGAGACGGTCGCGAACGTCGTCTTCGTCCATACCCGAACGTACCTCTGGGCGTCGAAAAGGGTTGTGTTCGGCTACCACCGCCCACGCCGATCACCGCTCGAAATCGAAGCGCGGCCCACCGTACGTCGGGGGATCGGGCTCGAGTTCGACACCCCGTACGTAGCGAACGAAATTGAGGTAGTAGGGCCGACCACAGCCGTCGACCGGCTCCCCCTCGAGGTCCGTGACGGGGCCGTCCTCGCCACAGGTGAACGCGATTCCGTCAGCCGACTCGAGGTCGTCGTCGGCCGGCGTGGCGTACTCCCAGCCCGGCTGGGCGAGTTTTGTGACGGATCGGTCCGCGAGATCGGGAGCGCGCTCGACGCTCGTCACGGCGTTGCAGTGTGGACAGGTGTACCGAACGGTGACGGTCATCGACCGATGTATGGACCGCGTCGACCTAAGAGTGTGGCCTCCGCGCGGTCGGTCCGAACCGTTTAGCCGATCAACCCCGCAGTGAGAGCCATGACCGAGTTCGATCCCGAGAAGTTCGAGGAAAAGTACGTCCACTACTTCGACGAACTCCAGGCTGCGTACTCGAACGCCTACCAGCAACTCCACGGACAGTACGACTCGACG
>LKMK01000140.1 GCA_001563805.1 Natrialbaceae archaeon B1-Br10_E2g2 | reverse complement strand
GAGGCGCTGGCCGCTCGGCCGCGATTCGACCCGTGAGAGATTGATGTCCCGGTCGGCGAAGGGCTCGAGCAACTCGAGCAATAGCCCGGGATAGTTCGTGTTCGGGTAGACCACCATCGAGGTCTTGCCGCCACCTCGGGAGCGCTCCTCCATGGGTGCGACCGCGAAAAAGCGCGTCGCGTTCGAGTCCTGGTCCTGGATGTCCTCGGCAAGCACCTCGAGGCCGTTCTCGGCGTTCGCGGGGTGACCGATACCCGCAACCGAGGGGTTTTCGCGGGCGAACTCGACGCCCTGGGCCGTGCTCGCGACGGCCTCCAGGCTGACGTCGGGATACTCACGCTCGAGGTAGGACCGACACTGTGCGAGCGCCTGGGAGTGGCTGGCGATCGTGTCGAACTCCTCACCCTGGGCGAGCAAGGCGTGTCGGATCGGGGTGACGATCTCGCGGACGACGGCGACGTCGTACTCGGCGAGCGCGTCGAGACTCTCGGTGACGCTGCCTTCGATGCTGTTCTCGATCGGCACGACGCCGCGGTCGTGCTCGCCGCTCGCGACGGCGTCGACGATCGCCGTCACCGACTGACGGAACGCGATCTCGTCGCCGTCGGCGATCGCTCGCGCCGCCCGGTGTGAGTAGGTCCCCTCGGGGCCGAGTGTAACTGCAGCCATCATCCCCCCGTAATCGGGAGAACGTCAAAAGACCGTCGGGTTTCGAACCGGAACTCCGGCCGCCTATAAACTTTTTGCTATCGGTCGGTTTGAACTCTAGCAAACATGTGTGGCGTGTAGTTATCTGCGCCTTAGACGCGTACTACGGCCCGTCTGATGCATTTATCGGTCGGCGATAACAGTTATTTGTCTTCAAAAAATATCACGAATGACTGATCTTACCACCGCTTGCAGTGAGGAAGGTCGGTCGGGGTTACGATGGTGATCGAAACGCTCGTTCCGGATCGAATTCGGCGGCGGTACAGTGCGAAGATCGCGGCGATGGTCGGCTGTGTACTCGGGGTGACACTCCTGTTTGCAGTCGTCTTCGGCCGCCACGCCGTCACCGGCCCACCCGAAGAAGCGGAGGGACGAGCCGTCGCCGCAGTGACGGGGCTCGTCGTCGTCTTCATCATGAACCTCGGACTGCTCGGGATCGTCCTCGGTGGCAACGTCTCGCTGTCGCTTCGCCGGCTCGGCGAACGAACCGAACGGATCGGCGAGGGCGAGTTCGACGTCGACCTCGAGACCGACCGTATCGACGAGATCGGCGGACTGTACGCCTCCGTCGAGCGGATGCGCGACGACCTGGAAGCGACGCTCGAGACGCTCGAGACCGAACAGGAACGCGCCCGACAGGCGAAAGCGGAGGCCGAACAGCGGGCCACGGAGGTCGACGCAGAACGTCAGCGCGTCCAGGAGACTCGCGAACGGATCGAGCAGCGCAACGAGCAGCTGATCGCGGAGGCAACGCGGTTTTCCGACGTGATGGACGCCTGCGCGGAGGGCGATCTGACCCGACGACTCGAACCCGAGGTCGACGACGAGGCGATGGAGGCGATTGCCTCGTCGTTCAACGACATGCTCGATCGGATGGGCGAGACCATCGCCGAGGTCAAGCGGTCCGCCGACGCCGTCGAGTCCGTCTCGGTCGATCTCGAGGACTCGAGTGCGGAGATCAGGACGGCCAGCCAGGAGGTCGCCGCCTCGGTCCAGACGATCGCCGACGGGGCGGTCGACCAGTCGACCGACCTCGAGGATGCCGCGAGCGAGGTGAGCGAACTCTCCGCGGCGACCGAAGAAGTGGCGTCGACGACGACCGAAATCGCCGACCAGTCCGAGCAGGTCACGACCCTGGCGGACGACGGTCGCGAGGCCGCAGCCGACGTGGCCGCCACCATCGACGACCTGGTCGACAACACGGAGACGGTCGTCGAGACAGCCGACGCGCTCGCCGACGAAACCCAACAGATCGAGGAGATCATCGCATTGATCGACGACATCGCCGACCAGACGAACCTGCTGGCGCTCAACGCTTCGATCGAGGCCGCCACCGCGGGCGATGCCGGCAGCGGCTTCGCCGTCGTCGCCGACGAGATCAAGTCCCTCGCCGAGGAGACGATGGCCGCCGTCGACGACATCGAGGCCACCCTCGAGTCGATCAGAGCGCGCACGGAGACGACCGCCGACGAGATCGGCGCGGTCGACGCGAGCATGAAAGCGACCGCGACGGTCGTCGACGACCTCGACGCCCGGCTCGAGACGGTCGTGACCGAGCTGGAGCAGGTCGACTCGAGCATTCAGCAGATCGCACAGACAGCCGACGATCAAGCGGACTCCGCCCAGGAGTTGTCGGTGATCGTCGACGACGTTTCGACCGTCGCCGAGGACACGAGCGATCGGGCACAGCAGGCGGCGGCCGCTTCCGAAGAGACCAGCGCGACGATCGAATCGGTCTCCCAGACGGCGACCACCCTCGGGGAGGATGCCGAGCGCCTGAAGGGACTGATCGACGAGTTCACGCTCGAGAACCAGCGCGCCCGACCGGCCGCGGCGAGCCGGCCCGGGAGTGAGTGACCGTGACAGACGCTGGCCTGACGCTCGTCGTGGGGGCAGTGCAACCGCCTTCGCGATCGCGACCGTCGCGTTTTCCGTGTCCGCGAGGGCGCTGCCGGCGGCGAGTCGACGCTCGAGCGTCTCACCGCCGGACGATCAGCTCGTTTGCTGTCCAGTTCCGGTCACTGCGCTGCCCGTAGACGCCGCTTTCGCCGAGTTGGTCGTGAGAAAACCGTCGCCTCGCTCACTCGTCGAGGTGTTCGATCCCCTTCTTCGAGACGTTCGCCTCGGTGATCTCGCTCGGCATCCAGTCCGGTTTGTCGTCGGGTGCGGTCTCCTCCCAGGCCCAGCCGTCGTAGATGTGGACCTTCTCCGTCCCTTTCTCGCGGAGCCTGAGTTCGACCCGTTCTGCGTCGTCCTCGCTCGAGCCCGGCTCGAGTCGCCGGGCCGCTTTGAGCGCAGCCTGTCGTGGGGTGTTCCCCGAAAAGACGCTCGTCTCTTCTCCACCCGACTCTCGCAGTGCGAAGTTTCGCTTGCCGTCTTCACGTACCATAGTTTTCGCCTCCGTGTCAAATGAGCACACGCCCCGACATAAAGATATCCCCGAAAACCGACCGACGGCGCCGGTATATTTAAGTAATCCCGGGTCCCAAGCTGTCCTCACTATCCGCTTTGTGCGGTCAGTTTTCCAGTCCTGGCGGTAGTTGATTCTCGAGTGTCTGTCCAGGTGTCGTAGAAAACACTTAAGTATATCCTACGGCGAAGTTCGACGTAGAATCCCGCGATGGTACGGAAAAAGAAGCTGAGTCCGAGCGGTGCGAAAGACGAAGACGGCAACTACCACAACGTGCACCTCAACCTGCACGAAGACGAACTCGCAGTCGCGGGCATGGATATCGGCGACGAGGTCTTCGTCCGCGTCCGGGACGGCAAGATCATCATCCAGAAAGCCGACGGAGATGACGTAGAACACGAGTTCTAACGACCTTTTGTGCTGCGGTCTGTCGCGCCTGCGCCACCTATGCTGGCGCAGGCGCGACGTCCCTCGACAACAGGTCGATCAAACGCACTCCTTCCTCCTCTCCGTTCGTTTCACTCACTTCGAGTCGGTCGTCGGCCCGCTCGCTCACGTCGTTCGCTCGCGGTACAGAACGTTAGCAAAATGCCACGGAACGGGTGAATTGCTACTCAGCGAATCGCCTCGAGGTCGAACTCGAAGCCGGCGACGGGCACCTCGAGGCCGTGTCCTGTGTGACCACAGCCGTCCTCTCACTCTTCTGATCGACTGGTCTCGTCTTCGATGCCCGGCCGCCACCCCTTATTTAGGCACGCCTAGAAATTTATCACGCTCGAGGTTTTAGGGCAGCCTAAAATGGTCGGCACGACACTCGACGATATCCGGCGGTACGTCGAATCGCTCGCGAGCGATTCGGGTGAGTACAGCCTCGTCTGCGCTCGAACGGGCGACCGTCCCGTCCCTGCGGTGGGCCTCACGTTCGAGACGCGGGCAAGTGCCCGCGCGGCCGCGCGAGCGACCGAACAGTACCGGGCCGCGCTCCGGCGGTACGATCCACAGGTTCCGTACTACGACGTGATCGTCTGCCAGCGTCCGTCCGATGGCGTCGGATCTGGGGGCTGCGACGGCTCCGGGACGGATCGTCCAACGGAAAAGCGGGTGCGTACGGAGCCGTCGATGATCGACTTCTGCCATACGGTCGCCGGTGCAGTGTTCGAGGCCGTCGCGGCGTCCAGCCATGCCGACGTCGAGCGCGCGATCATGGACACCTACTTCGACGTCGCCGAATCGACGACCCATCCGGACGAACTCTGTCTCACGCTCGTCCAGAGCATGGCGACCGAACTCGACGCTGCATTCGAGCCCACGGCACAACTCGAACTCCTCCAGTCGGCTGCAATGCGACTGCCACCACGCCGGTCGAACGAGATGCCGATCGAGTCGACACTGTTGCGACTCCAGACCGTGACGGCGCTGACGGCTTTCTCCGTCGAATCGACGGCGACGGATCCGGCCACGGGGCCGTGGACGGTCACACTCGAGGAGTACGCGTTCGGCCGCTCGGCGGATCGACTCGTGACGCTGCCGTTGGCCCTCGAGTTACTGCGCCGGCGACCTCGTGACGGACTGGCGATTGCTACCGTCGAACGTCCCGCCGATCGACCCCCGGGAACGTGGCAGGTCGTCGTCACTCCGACGGAGCTGTCGGCCGCGAACGGACTTGTTTACGCGACGTCGGGGTGTGTGCCGTGACCGGTCGAACGCCGATTCACGAGGCGATCGATCGCGTCGCGGACGAACGGGCACACCTCGAGGGCTACCTGATGGCGATCGACCGGTTCGCCAGCGGCGTCCGTGAACTGTCGGCCAGTTCGCCGTCGAACTCGGCGGGGACGCCCCGGCGTCCGGACGGCGGGGTCGTCCTCGCGGATCGATCGCGGTGGCGGACCGAGCAGCCGTCCGACCGATGTGAGCGAGTTCGTGATCTGTTCGCCGACACGATCTCTCCCTACAGCGTTGCCGATCTCGAAGAACCAGAGCCCCTTCTCGAGACGATCGGCGAGGAGCTCGGCGCCGACGTTGCCGTGGCTCTCTCGCCGGCCACGGGTGACCAGTTTACGCCGCCGGTAAAGCGAGCGACGCTCGCCGCAACGAGTGATCGCAGGGACAGGTGTCTGGCCTTTCAACAGGCCGTCACCTGCGAAGCCGACTCGCTCGAGTCGGGCGCGTCGACGGTCGAATCGATCACGGACTGGCTCGCGCGAGCGGACGAGACACCGCTGTTGAACCTGGATTTCGACGCCCTCCGAACGCATCACGAGACCCTCGCCGAGCATCGCGAGCGATGCCGAGCGTTGCTCGCTGACCGCCAGTTGACCCTTCAGCGGACCGCCTCACACCACGCCAGCGCCGGCGTCCGCCAGCGCTCGGTCACCGAGTATCTCTACGGTGAGTTCCCGTCGTCGTACCCGGTGTTGTCGACGACGCTCCGGCTCGAGGGAGTCTGTGCAGCGTGCCAGCGGGCCGTGCGGGACCACCTGACAAGGCGGGTCTAAGAGAACGAACGGGGAGTAGCCACCAGGTCGCGGTACTACTGCAACGCGTCGAGGTCGAACTCGAAGCCGGCGACGGGCACCTCGAGGTCGTGTTCCACCAGCACTTTCGGGTGGATCTCGCCGATGACGCCGACTTCTTCGCCGTCGATGACGACGCTCGCCGTTCGACCCGGGATGTAGGTCGGGTGGTCCGTCGGTGGCGTCTCGAGATCGACGTCGAACCGTCGACAGAGCGCCTGGAGACGGGCCTTGGCGTCCTCGTAGCCGACCTCGTGGCTCGCGAGGACGGCACCCACGCGGCGACGCTCGCCGACGCCGGTGTTTTCGGAGTCGTCGAGCGCGGCGGTGAAGCCGATCTCCGCGAGGTTCTGCGGATACGCGCGGTGGGTGTTGCGCTCGAGCACCATCAGCAAGGAGGGCGTGACCCACGTCCGGAGCATGGTGTAGTCCTCGCTGTAGGGTTCTTTGATCGTCGGCGGGTCGCCAGCGCCGAAGACGTCGTCGTCCGGCTGCTCACGGCTCTCGCCGTTCAAGGTTTCGCCGGAACGGGGTTCTGGCCTCGAGAGTCCCATGCGCTCGTAGTTCTCCGCCTCGTTGATCATGTGGAAGTTCAGCAGGTCCTCGAAGCCAAGGCCGACGAGTTGCTCGCGCACGGAGCGCTCGAGTCGGGAGCGCTCGTGGCGGCTGCCGACGGTGCCGACATCGGGGTACTTCGGCTCCAGGTCGTTGAAACCGTAGGCCCGGCCGAGGTCGTCGATGACGTCGAGTGGGTGAAGCACGTCGACGCGGTACGGCGGGATCGTGACGTCGTACGCGAGGTCGTCCGCCTCGGTTTCGGTCTTCTCGGCGTCCAGGCCGGATCGCTCGGCGAGGTCGATCACCTCGTCAGGTGCGAGTTCGATCCCCAGGATGGTCTCGATGCGGTCGTGAGCGACCGTCTTGGTCTTCGTCGAGAGATCGGGACGGACGATCGCGTCGTCCGAATACTCGACCTGAACCGCTTCGATCGTCGCCCCGCGAGCCGCGAGCGCGTAGCAGACGATGTTGAGCATCTTGTCGATCGTCCACTGGTCGGTGCCGGTCATCTCGACGAACAGCTCCCGGGAGCCAGTCGTGACCTCCGTTCGCTTGCCGTTGATCACCGGCGGGAACGAGAACAGCCCGAGGTCGTCGTAGATCGCCGGGTAGCGGTCGTACTCGCTCACGAGGTCGGCGTACGTACGGCCCGTCGGGTGGTCCTCGAGGACGTCCGCGGGCGTCAGCTCCGCGTTGGAGTCCAGCGGGACGAAGGTATCGCCCTCGGGCTCGACGCCGACGTACTCGATCGTCGGGGTGCCCTCCGTCGCGGGGCTCGCTCGCGGCTCGTCGCCGCTCGCAGTATCCGATGCGCGTAGCGCATCGCGACCTTTCAGCATGGCGAGGTCGTGGATCCCGATCGCACCCTTCGCGCGTTTGCGCCCCATCGTCGCGTGGAGTTTCTCCTGGAGCTGGATGAGCGACTCGAGGCTCTCGTCGTCCAGATTCACGTCGCGGATCACCGCGCCCGTGACGTACGGGCGCTCGTCGGGGACCGACTCGTCGACGACGATGGTCCAGTCTGGGTCGTTCGTCGAGGGGACGTGCACCCCGCGAGAATCGCCGTAGTGGTAGCGAAGCGACCGAGCGACGCCCTCGACCGAGAGCCGGTCGAGGCGGTCGGGGGCGAACTCGAGTTCGAACTCCCCGTCGTCGGTCAGTCCCTCGAACTCGAGGCCGAGACCGAACAGGTCCGTCTTGAGTTCCTCGTCGCCTTTCTCCGTCCCGGTCAGTTCGCGCAGTTCGTCGGGGTCGATGTCGACCGTGGGCATCAGTAGGTCACCTCCGTGTTCCGCAGCAGTTCGAGATCGCAGAGCGTCCCGTGGATGTCTCGGATGTCCTCGAAGCCGTACATCAGCATGAGCAGTCGCTCGAGTGCGAGTCCCCAGGCCATCACGTCACAGTCGACGCCGAGGGGTTCTAACATCTCTTCGCGGAAGATGCCGGAGTTCCCGATCTCGACCAGTTCGCCCGTCGTCGGGTGGGTGCCGAACAGTTCGAAGCTTGGCTCGGTGTAGGGGTTGTAGTGTGGCTTGAACTCGATGTCGGTGATGCCGAACTGGGCGTAGAACTCCTCGAAGGTGCCCATGAGATCGCGCACCGAGAGGTCCTCGGCCATCACCCAGCCCTCGATCTGGAAGAACTCGAGCAGGTGGGTCGGATCGAGCGTGTCGTTGCGGTACACCTTCTCGACGCTGAAGAAGCGTGCGGGTGGCTCGATCTCGCCGATCTCGTGGCCTGCCAGATAGCGTGCAGACAGCGAGGTGGTGTGGCCACGTAGCGCGAGCGCACGCGCGAAGTCCTCGTCCCAGGGCGAGCGGTACCCCTCGCCGTCTTCGCCGACCCCTTCGCGGTGGGCGCGCTCGACGCGCTCGACGAGGTCTTCCGGCAGGTCGTCGATGTGGGTCGGCGCCTCGAGGGCGAACCGGTCCCAGTGGGTGCGCGCGGGGTGGTCCTGGGGCATAAAGAGGCAGTCGTTGATCCAGAAGTCCGCGTCGACGTGCGGGCCTTCCATCTCCTGAAAGCCCATGCCGACGAGGACGTCTGTGACGCGTTCGGCGGTCTGGCGGAGGATGTGGACGTTGCCGCCGTCGAACCGCTCGGCGTCGGCCTCGACGTTGTACTCGGCGAACTCGACGGCTTTCCAGTCGCCACCGGTCAGGAGCTCGGGTGTTACCTGCCCGACCGTCTCCGCGGTCTCGACGCCCTCCATGAGCGCAGTGACGCCCTGGTCGGTCAGGGTCACCTCGCGGACGGTCGACTCGCGTCGCTCGGCCAGGCCGCGCCGTTCGAGCGACTCGAGCGTCTCCGCGTCGACGTCGACGCCG
>LKMK01000139.1 GCA_001563805.1 Natrialbaceae archaeon B1-Br10_E2g2 | reverse complement strand
GCCTTTATCGAGGACACCGGCATCCCACCCGAGAACCTCCGGGCGTTCGTCGCCGACTTCCAGGACGTCCTCGAGGACCACGAGACGTACGCGAGCTTCTACGCCCACGCCGGCCCCGGCGTGCTCCACATCCGCCCGCTCGTGAACACGAAGACCGAAGATGGCCTCGAGGAGATGGAGGCGATCACCGACGACGTGACCGACCTCGTCGTCAAGTACGACGGCTCGGTCTCGGGCGAACACGGCGACGGCCGGGCCCGAACGCAGTGGAACCGCAAGCTCTACGGCGACGAGATGTGGGAGACGTTCCAGGACCTCAAGTCGGCGTTCGACCCCGACTGGCTGCTCAACCCGGGCCAGGTCGTCTTCCGCGACGAGAACCCGACGGACATGAAAGAGAACCACCGCTTCGGTCCCGACTACAGCTTCAACCCCGGCTTCGACCCCGTCCTCGAGTGGGACAACGACAACGGCTTCCAGGGGATGGCCGAACTCTGTCACGGCTGTGCGGGCTGTCGCGGCGAGCAGTCGACCACCGGCGGCGTGATGTGTCCGACGTTCCGCGCCGAAGACGAGGAGATCCTCTCGACGCGCGGCCGGGCGAACATGCTCCGGCAGGCGATGAACGGCAACCTCCCCGACGACCCGACCGACGAGGAGTTCGTCCACGAGGTGCTCGACCTCTGTATCGGCTGTAAGGGCTGTAAACACGACTGTCCGAGCGGCGTCGACCTCGCGAAGCTCAAAGCCGAGGTCTCCTACGAACACCACAAGCGCCACGGCACCTCGCTTCGTGACCACCTGTTCGCGAACTTCGAGACGCTCGCGAAACTCGGCTCCGCGACCGCACCCGTCTCGAACTGGGCCTCGAGTCTCCCCGGTAGCGGCCTCGTCGCCGAGAAGGTGCTGGGCATCTCGAGCGAGCGCGACCTGCCGACGTTCCGCCGGGATACGTTCGCCAAACGCGTCGCGGGCCACTATCCGGCCGTGCCGGCCACGACGGCGACCCGGAAGGCGCTGCTCGTCCCCGACGTCTACACCAACCACGAGTATCCCGACGCCGGTGAGGCCGCCCTCGAGGTGCTCGAGGCCGCGGGCGTCCACGTCGAGGTGGCCGACCCGCGCGACGTCGGCCGACCGGCGTTCTCGAAGGGCATGCTCGGCAAAGCAAGCGAGCAGGCGAACGACGTCGTTCACGACTTCCACCCCTACGTCGAGGAGGGCTACGACATCGTGCTGATCGAACCCTCCGACGCCGTCATGGTCCAGTCGGACTACCTCGACCTGTTCGATCACCCCGAAGTCGAGGCGGTCTCCGCGAACACCTACGGCGTCTGTGAGTACGTCGACCGGTTCGACCTCGACGCGGACCTCGAGTTCGACGCCCCCGACGAGCATCTCGCCTACCACGGCCACTGCCACCAGAAAGCCCACGCGAAAGACCACCACGCCGTCGGCGTCCTCCGCCGGGCCGGCTACGCGGTCGACCCGCTCGACTCGACGTGCTGTGGGATGGCCGGCAGTTTCGGCTACGAGGCCGAACACTACTCGATGAGCAAGGCCATCGGCTCGGTGCTCTACGAGCAGGTCGACGAGAGTCCCGGCGAGCGCGTCGTCGCTCCCGGTGCCTCCTGTCGGACCCAGCTCGGCGACAGGTCCGACGCGACCGAGGAACCGCCGACGCCGATCGAGGCGCTCGCCGCGGCACTCGAGTAGCCGCTCTCCCCTCGCCGGGAACGGCGGTCACTGACGACCCGCGTTCGGGTCGCCCGTGAGCCCGTCCCGTTACGTTTTACCCCTGGCGGGCCGAACCGGTGGGCAATGACTGCCCAAACCGTCCAGCAGGGCGACCTCGTGACCGTCATCGGCCTCGAGGTCCACGTCCAGCTGGAGACCGAGACGAAGATCTTCTGTGGCTGTTCGACCGCCCAGACCGACGAGCCGAACGAGAACGTCTGTCCCGTCTGTCTCGGCCTGCCCGGTGCCCTCCCCGTGCTGAACGAGGCCGCCGTCGAGGCCGCGGTGAAGATCGGCAAGGCGATCGACGCCGACATCCCCGAGGAGACCCGTTTTCACCGCAAGAACTACTACTACCCCGACCTGCCGAAGAACTTCCAGATCACCCAGTACGACGAGCCGATCTGTGCCGACGGCGACCTCGAGGTCTCGGTCGAGGGCACCCGCCGGACGATCACGATCGAGCGCGCCCACCTAGAGGAGGACCCAGGGAGCCTCCAGCACGTCGGCGGCGGCATCGACACCGCCGACTACACGCTGGTCAACTACAACCGCGCGGGAACGCCCCTGATGGAGATCGTCACCGCACCGGACTTCCGCAGTCCCTCTGAGGTGCGGGCGTTCCTCGCCGAACTCGAGGAAGTCCTCGAGTATCTGGGCGTCTTCGACGCCGAGCGCGACGGCAGCCTGCGGATCGACGCCAACCTCTCGATCATCCCCGAGGCTGAGATCGACGGCGACGGGACCGAGATCGGCGAGGAGGCACTCGCCGCGGCCAACCGTACGGAGGTCAAGAACATCTCGAGTCACAAGGGCGCCGAGAAGGCCCTGGCCTACGAGGAGACCCGCCAGAAGAACGCCATCCAGCGCGGCCGCGTGGTCGAACAGGAGACCCGCCACTGGGACGAGGCCCGCGGGATCACGGTCTCGATGCGCTCGAAAGAGGAGGAGAAAGACTACCGCTACTTCGAGGAGGCCGACCTGCCGCCGCTTCGCGTCTCCGGCTGGAAAGACGAGATCGCGATTCCGGAACTCCCCACCGCCCGACGCGAGCGCTTCCAGGCGGAGTACGGCCTGAGCGAGGAAGCGGCCTCGAAGCTCACCTCGACCAAACAGGTCGCCGACTTCTACGAGAACGTCGCGGGCGAGTTCGACCCCGACCTGGCCGCCACCTGGGTCGCCGACGAACTGCTCGGGGAACTCAACTACCGCGACATGGAGATCACGGACGTCGACGACCGACTCGAGGAGCTCCACCGGCTGGTCGAACTCGTCGCCACGGACGAGATCACGGCCAAGAACGCAAAGGAGGTCGTGCTCCGGACGATGCTCGACGACGGGCAGGCACCCGACGCGATCGTCGAAGCCGAGGGACTCGGCAAGACCGACGACGGTGAGGTCGAGGCGGCCGTCCTCGAGGCCATCGACGAGAACCCCGAAGCCGTCAGCGACTACGAGGGCGGCGACGACGGCGCGATCAACTTCCTCGTCGGCCAGGTCATGCAGAAGACCGGCGGCAGCGCGGACCCCGGCGACGTCAACCAGCTGCTGCGCGGCGAGCTGGACGGCTAACTACCGACCGCGGACCACACGAGTTGTCGGCGGTTCGAGCCAGGTCGGTTTCAGCGGGACGCTTCCGGTACCAGGCGAGTTACGCGTGGACCGCGAGTGGCGAGTTCGCATGGATCGGATCACGGTGGGCAACGAGGAGTTCGCGGGGCGCAACAACGCCTCCGTGCTGGCCGACGGCGACGACCTCGCGCTGGTCGATATCGCCACTGTGACGCCCGACGTTGGGTCGAACCTCCGGGACGGACCCGCCGAGCGCGGATACGCGTTCGCCGACGTCGACGCCGTCGTCCTCACCCATTATCACGCCGATCACGCGGGACTGGCCGGCGAGAGTCAGGCCGAAAGCGATGTGACGGTCTACGTCCACGAGGTCGACGCGCCGATCGTCGCCGGCGGAGACGCCCTCGAGGAGATGTACGCCCATCGACGGGAGCGGCTCGACGCGGGGGCGGCCAGGCGGAGTGGCAGTCGTTTCTGGGGGCGGCGAGCGAGATAGAAGGTGAGCCGGTGAGTTCCGTTCTCGAGTAGCGTATTCCGGGGCGACGCCCAACCCCTCGTGTGGGGTTCCCGGCGCCACCTGTGCGGTGCTAATTCGTTCTGCGATAGTACGGCCCAGCGTCACCCACGACGTGTCAGTTCGTTCTCCGGGTGAGTGTCTCGGCTCGACGACTACGATCATTAAGTTACTGTCTCCCACACGTATGGTATTCTCTACCAGCATGTTTAATATGAGGTAATCGAAACAGTGTATGCGTAAATCGCTAACTGCGTGGTGGACTATGACTAACAACGATACCGGAATTCCTGTCACAAGAAACGAACGGAAAGCTACGATCGATCGACGAACCTTCCTCGGTGCGGCCGGAGCCGGCGCAGTCGCGACGACGCTCGCGGGCTGTCTCGGGGACGAAGACGACCTGATCAGGGTCGGCCACATCGGACCGCTCCAGCAGGACATGGGTGCGGGGTCGGAAAACAGCGCCCAGCTGGCGGTCGACCAGCTCAACGAGGAGGACGGCATCATGGATCGGGAGGTCGAACTCGTCTCGGCGGACTCGGTCGGCGATCCGGGCGAAGCACTGACCGCGACCGAAGAGATGGTCGAACAGGACGGCGTCGACGTCATCATCGGGACGTTCGTCACCGAGGTAATGCAGGGAATTACCGACTACGTCGCGGACGTGGACGTGCCGTTTTTGATCACTGGATCGGCCGATCCGGTGACGGTAACCGATACGGTCGCCGAAGATTACGACCGTTTTAAAAACATCTTCAGATCGGGGCCGATCAACTCCGACCTGCAAGCTGAGGGAATGGTCGACTACGCCGAGTTCCTCGCCGACGAGTACGGCTGGACGCAGTTCGCACACATCGCCGACGACGCCGCCTGGACGGAGCCGTTCTCGGACAACCTCCCCGGCTACCTCGAGGACGTCGGGCTCGACGTCGTCCACGAAGACCGGCTGGCGCCGGGCACCGACGACTGGGCGCCGGTCAACAGCGACATCGACGACGCGGACGCAGATGCCGTCTTCCGGTTTTTCGCACACAACGTCGGCACCGGCATGCTCGTCAACTGGCGTGAAAACGAGTACGAGTTCGCGATCGAGGGCATTCACGTCCCCGGGATGTCCCCCGAGTTCTGGGACGACTCCGAGGGGGCGGCGCTGTACGAGACGACCTCCCAGTCGGGTGCCGCCGGCGCGGCCGACATCACGTCGGAAACGGGGCCGTTCGTCGACGCCTACGCCGAGGAGTACGGCGACGACCGGCCCAGCCTGCCGATGTACATGGGGTTCAACACGTACGACGCAGTCTTCGTCTACAAAGACGCCGTCGAACGCGCGGGGACGGTAGACTATCAGGCCGACATCGATACGATCGTCGACGAGTTGCTCGAGACCGACCACGAGGGTGCAGCCGGCGAGATCGAGTTCTACGGGCCCGACGAAGACTACCCTCACGACGTCCGGGAGACGACGGACGACGACGGGGTGATCACCAACTTCCCGGTGACCCAGTGGCAAGACGATGGCGAGTTCGAGTGCGTTTACCCCGAGCACCTCGCGAGCGCCGACCACATCACCCCAGAGTGGCTGTGAGCCATGCTCGGGGCTATCGGTTCGTTCCTGGTAACGGGGGCGATGATCAGTGCCATCTACGCGTTGATCGCGATCGGGTTCACCATGATATTCGGGGTCGGCGGGGTGTTGAACCTCGCTCACGGCGGGCTCATCATGCTCGGGGCGTACGGCTTCCTCGTGGTCACGTCGTCTTCGACGGTCGAGTTCCTCACGATCCCGCCGATTGCTGGCCTCGCCGTCGCTATCGCGGTCGGTGCGGTCGCATCGTATGGCCTGTACGTCGGCCTCGTGGAGTACATCGAGGACAACCCGGTGATCACGTTCCTGGCGACGCTAGTCGTCGCGTTGATCCTCGCGGAACTGGCCGTCGTCGCCTTCTCCTCGAGCCCTCGGGGACTCGTGAACCTCGCTCCCGGGAGTTCCGGCGGGAGTCTGGGGATCAGGGTGACGAACATCGAGATCGTGGCGTTCGTCGTCTCCTGGGTGGCGATCGGCCTGCTGTGGTACTACGTCACCCGGACGGACGAAGGCCGGTCGATCCTCGCGACGTCGATGAGCCAGCGGGGCGCGCAGCTGACGGGGGTCGACCTGCCCTCGATCAAGGCCAGGACGTGGTTGATCGCCGGAGGCCTCGCCGGTCTCGCGGGCGTCTTCATCGGAACGCTCCAGCAGACGAGCCCGGTCATGTGGCTCGATCCGCTGGCGCTCGCGTTCATCATCGTCGTCATCGGCGGCATCGGCTCGATCAAGGGGTCGATCGTCGCCGCCTACCTGATCGGCTACCTCGAGACGCTGACCGTCACGTTGCTGGGCTCGGGCTTTCGCGGGACGTTCTCGCTGGTCGTCCTCGTGATCGTCCTGCTCGTGATGCCACAGGGACTGTACGGGAGGGAGTGGGTCCATGAGTAGCGACACGCAGACTGGTGGCCCGCTCGAGTCGGTCGCCGACGGCTACAACGACCGGTTCGGCCACCTCTTCGGCGAGCTCAACGGCCCCCAGTTCGCGTTGCTGATCGGGTCGCTCGCGGTCCTGTTGGTCGCACCCGTCTGGACGTCGCTGTTGGGCGTCGGCGGACTCCTCCGAACGCTCGCACTCGCGTCTATCTGGGCGATCCTGGCGATGGCGTGGGACATCCAGAGCGGCTACACGGGCTACATCAGCTTCGGTCACGCCGTCCTCTCGGGCGGCGCCGCCTACACCACGGCGATGCTGGTGGCGCACGTCAACCCCGATCTTCCGTTCCTCGTCACGGCGCCAATCTCGGTGCTCGCGGCGCTGGTGATCGGACTGGTGATCGCGGTCCCGTCGCTCCGACTCCGGGGACCGTACTTTTCGCTGGTCACGTTCGTCGCCGGGCTGATCTTCTACCAGTTGACCTACGCCTTCAGCGGCTACACCGGCGGCGAACTCGGCCAGCGCGTCGGGCGGATCGAGTTCGAACTCGCGGGCGCACAGGTGACCACGTTCGACCCCGTCACACGGTACTACGTGATGCTCGTCCCGATGTTGGTGATCGCGGTGGCGTTGCTCTACGTCGCCCGATCGAACGTGGGGATGATCCTGATCGCCATCCGGGAGAACGAAGAAGCCGTCGCGGCCGCCGGCATCGACACGACCAAGTTCAAGATCTGGTCGTTCGTGCTGAGTTCGATCCCGATGGGAGTCGGTGGCGTCTTGCTCGCACACTTCTACGGCACCGTCAACCCGCTGAACTTCCTGCTCGTCGACCGGAGCATCGAGATCATCGCGATGGCCGTCGTCGGCGGTATGAGTTCGATCCTCGGACCGATCGGCGGAGCGTTCCTCGTGATCGTCCTCCGCGAGGAGGTGCTGGGTGTCTTCGGCGTGACCGGCCGCTGGGTCGCGCTCTGGACCGTCGTACTGCTCGTCCTGGTGTTCGCCCGGGACGGACTGTTCCGCAAACTCTGGCACGTCCTCGGCGACTGGGGACGTATCGACGGAGGTGACGACGAATGAGCTTCTTCGAACTCGATGGACTGACGAAACGATTCGGTGGATTGGTCGCCGTCGACGCCCTCTCGATGTCGGTCGATCGCGGCGAAATCGTCGGCCTGATCGGTCCGAACGGCTCGGGCAAGTCGACGGTGTTCAACTGTACGATGGGACGGTATACGGTCTCCGACGGCTCGATCCACTTCGACGGCCGGGAGATCACCGACGCCAAGACACACGAAGTCGTCGAACACGGCCTCGCACGGGTCTCCCAGGAGTCGAACCCGATCGACGCGATGAGCGTCGGCGCGAACATCAAACTGTTCACGCTGCCAAACAGCGTCACCTCGTTACGCGGTGGGGCAAGCGAAAAAGAAATTTTCCGGTACGCCGCACGACTCGACCTCGAGAACAAGCTCCACGAACAGCCCGACGAGTTACCCCACGCGGACGTCCGTCGACTCGAGGTCGCGAAGGCGCTCGCGACCGAGCCCGAACTGCTGTTGCTCGACGAGCCCTTTGCGGGGATGAACCAGCAGGAGATCGACGGCCTCGTCGAGAAGTTCGAGGAGCTTCGCGATGAGGGGGTGACGATGATCGTCGTCGACCACAACATGGGCGGGCTCATGCGGCTCGTCGACCGCGTCGTCGTGATCCACAACGGCACCAAGATCGCGGCGGGCGACCCCGAGGAGATCGCCGAGAACGAACAGGTCAGACGAGCGTACCTCGGTAGCTCGGAGGCGATGTAGATGACGGGCACGAATCCACACCTCGAGATCGAGGATCTGCACGTCTACTACGGCAAGTCCCACGCCCTGAAAGGCGTCTCGCTGTCGATCGAGCCCGGCGAGATCTACGGCGTCATCGGCCCGAACGGGGCCGGCAAGACGACCATGCTGAACGCGATCGCGGGCTTCGTCGACTACGAGGGCACCGTCCGCTACGACGGGGGCGACCTCGCGACCGTCTCTCCCCGAGACATCGTTACCGACGGTCTCGTCTACTGCACCGAGGACCGGGACCTCTTCCCGTTCTTCTCGGTTCACGAGAACCTCCTGATGGGCGCCCAGTTCCGGGACGACCGCGAGGCCGTCCAACGGGACCTCGAGATGGTCTACGACCTGTTCCCGCGACTCGACGAACGACGCGAGCAGGAAGCCGAGACGATGAGCGGCGGCGAACAGCAGATGCT
>LKMK01000138.1 GCA_001563805.1 Natrialbaceae archaeon B1-Br10_E2g2 | reverse complement strand
GAGAACGACTCGACCGTGTGCTCGATCGGCTCGACGTCGGGATCGTCGTCACACCAGAAGCCGCCATACCGGCAGGTGAAGCCAGTGATGGTGTCTCTGAGCCACCCGTCGGAATCGTCCACGTCGATCGACTCCGTCAGCGTCTCGCCGTCGACCTGAACGGAGGTCTCGCTATCTGCCGTCCCCGTCATCCGCAGGTCGAGTTTGCCGGGGATTTCGACGTCGTCCGCGTCGATGTCCTCGTCTTCGTCGGCGAGATCCCCCGCGAGCGCCTCGTTGTTCGACGGTCGTACCTCGAGGCCGACCGTCGAGTCGTCCTGAATCGCGACGGTCCGGACGACGAGTTCGCCGTCGGCGTACAGTTCGTCGCCGCTATTGGCCGAATCTGCCTCGGCGACCTCATCGAAGAACGTGGCCGTTCCATCGGTGTGTGGATCCTCGAACTCGTCGTCGTAGGCGTCCTCGAGCGACTGGCCGCCGGTGACGTTCTCGAGTCGATCGTGGCCGGTGACCGGAACGACGGTCCCGTAGGCGAAACTCGCGTGTGCGGTTCCGTACTCGTTTTTCATCGTGATGGTCCGTCGATCGATCGTCACGACGTCGGCGTCGTGTTCGTACGATGCACTCGAGGTGTACTCGCTCCCGGTGACCGCTTCGATCGTGTTTGCCGCCTGCTGAGCGTCCGGCGGTGGCATCGACGGAATGCCGACCGCGATCCCGGCGACGGCGATGCTGACGATCACCACGGCGACGTAGACGTACCACGCGTCGGCGGGGGCCTCGAAGTCCATCCGCTACCGTGTGTTCACCATCGGTGGGTGGTCAGCGGTCGATCGTACCGGCCCACGGGGGTCGGACGGCAGAGGCGTTCGATCGGCACGTTCGACGCCGCCGACGGGGCGTATTACCGCACGATATCGAGCCGACCAGCTACGCGTACCGACCGAGTGTCCGTCCTGCACGGGAAATACATCTCTACCGCGGTCAACTCCTCGCCGGGTTCGACGGTTGCGCACGTCTCTGAGGAACAGGCCGTGCTGCCGCGGTCGAGTTCGCCGTCGGCGACTCAAGGCATCGGACCACCGCGTTGGACGACCGACCCCGGTCGCTTTCTCGTGACTCATACCCCCGTTGGCCGCGGGTTCGTATTTAAACTCGAGGTCAGATGGGGTCGAGCAACGCCACGTCGAGGAGAGCGACCGTCAGCACGAACAGGATCATCGACGACGTGAGCGTGCGACCGACGTGGTAGCCGAACAGGGCCCGGTCCATCCCGTACCGGAGGGCGTACGACAGCGGCGTCAGGATGAACGCGAGCATGATGAGGTAGACGGCCACGACGACTCCCAACTGGTCGATTGGCAGCGTCGCAGCGTCGCCGAACCCCTCGAAGGTGGCGAAGTCGTCGGCGCTGAGCATGTCCGCCATGCCGACGGTCGCGCCGCCGATCATGGGGCCGAAGTACGCCGCGGTGTTGTCGAGCGTACTCGTCACCTGCAACAGCGCGCGTTTGGTCTCGGCTTCGACCTCCTCGAGTTCCTCGAGGTGGTCCGCCATCGAGACGATAGCACGGCCGGCCGGCTTGCCCTCCTCACCAGCGGTAGCGAGCAACGCCGCCATACTCCGTGCACGCTGACTCGGTACGTCTCGGAGCGCGCCGTACGTACCGAGGAACGCTTCCTCGACGCTCGTGTGGAGTCTTCGCTGGACGCCAGCTGCGTGGGCGAACACCGCCCCGGTTTCGGCCGGGACGCGGTTTGCGGCGAGTTCGATGGCCGACTCGACGGACTCGCCCTCGGCGACCTGCCGACCGACGATGTACAGCGCGTCGGTCAGGTGTTCTTCGACGTCGCGGACGGAGTGGCGGAGCTCGAGGATCGGGCTGTAGACGGCGAGCAACGCGATGCCGACGCCGACGCCGACCGCGACGACGTGGGCGAGGTACGCCGGCCCGGCCGCCTGTATCGCGACGAACGAAACGACGCCTGCGAGGGGGCCCCAGCCGGCCCGCAGCCAGAGCCGATCGGGTAACTCGGGGTGGTCCCGGTCGATCTTCGGCGGCGGGAACGCCACCGGGCGGCGAACGAGCAGCCACAGCGAGGCGGCGATCAGCGCCGCGGGCAACACCACGTTGTACAGGAGCACGAACATCCAGATGTTGAGGGTGACGCCGGCCATCGGCGCGACGGGAACGATCGCGATGAGCGCCATCGGAAGCAAGATTCCGAACGCGAAGAGCATGGTCGTCGGTGCCCTGATCGCGGCCGTAAACGCCGCCATCTGACTGCGGGTCCCGTCGAGAATCGCCGCCAGCGCGCGGTCTAACGTCCGGGCGCGTTCGGCCTCCGGCGCGTCCTGTGCAGTCGCGAGCAGCGTCGAGGATCGCCGGAGCGCAGGGAAGTGTTCGGCCCACTCCTCGGCGAAGGTCAGCAAGCCGGCGTGTGGCGTCCCCTTCGCTCGGTTGAAGTGTGCGCCGAGACTGCGTGCAAGCGGCCCGTCGCCGGTCGTCGACGCGAACCGGATCGCGTTCTCGAGGGAGGGCTGAATCTGCATCCGCAACACCGCCCGACCGATGAGCGTGGGTGTATCGCCCAGCGCCTCGGTCCGGCGAAACGCAGCCCGGAGGTGCGGCCAGGTGTGGACCGCATGGATCGCGCCGAGCGACGCCGTTAGGACGAACACTGCGACGAAGAGGAGTGGAACCTCGAACAGAACGAGCGGGAGCGGCACGAACGCGCCGATCAATCCCGCGCCGTAGCCGGCCCGGACGACGGTCTCGGCGTCGTAGGGTGCGTCGACGAACCTGACCGAGTCGACGAGGTCCCTGCTGGCGTCCACCTCGTAGGGATAGAGGGCCGCGAGCCCCCGGATGACCGGTGTGAGAAGCGCCACGACTCGACCCTCACCCTCGATCGGCGTAGGCGGCGGCGACCTCCTCGGGAGCGGTCCGCCCGTCCTCGGCCAGGGTCCCTACCAGTTCGGTGCGTTCGGCGATCGCCTGTCGCACGTCCGCGTACTCCTCTGTCGGACCGGCAATCGAGTTGACGTATCGGCTCTCGCCCCGATCGATCCGTCCCGTCGGTGCGGCGGTCCGCCCGTCGAGTTCGTAGAGGGGTTCGAACCAGATCTCGTCGCCGCTGCCGAGGACCTCCTCGATTCGGGCGATCCGGCGGCGCCGCCCGTCCGGCGTCCGGTATGCCTGGACCGTCACGACGAGGTCGGTCGCGCCGAACGACGACGGTTCGACCTTCAGATCGGAGACGACTCGCTCGTACACCTCGTCGGCCCCGTCGCCGTGGATCGTTCCCAACACGGCGTTCGTGTTCGCACCGACGCGCATCGCCTCGTAGAGGACTCGCGCCTCCTCGCCCCGAATCTCACCGACCACCAGCGCGCCGTCTCCGAGCCGAAGGGCCGTCCGCAGGGCGTCGGCCGGCGAAATCTCGGGTCCGTCGCTGGTTCCCGTCCGGAGCGCCTGTACGTCCCGGCCGACGGACTGTAGCGGGTTGACCGGTAGCTCCGGCGTGTCCTCGATGACGACCGTCCTGATGTCGGGCGTCACCTCGTAGAGGAGCGTCCCGAGCAGCGTCGTCTTCCCTGCGCCGCGAGTCCCGGCGATCAGGGCCGCGGCGTTTCGCTCGATGGCCATAGAAAGGAAGCCGGCGACCTCGGCGGACATCGTCCCGTTTGCCACGAGCGCCGGGATCGTGAACCGGTCGTCGGACTGCTCGCGGAAGGCGAAGGCCGTCCCCTGGGCGACGGGGTCGGTGACCCCGGCGATCCGGAGCCCGCGACCGTTCGCTAGCGACGCCGTCGCGTCCACCGTCGGCTTCGCCCGCGAGAACGCCCGGCCGCTCGTTCGCCGAACGCGGGAGGCGAGCGCTTTTGCGCCCGTCTCCGTGAGGTGGACGTTCGTCTCCATCGCCCGCCCGTCGAGTTCGACCCGGAGCGGATTCGACGTCACCGGCGACGTGACGTAGACGTCCGTCACGGCCGGATCGGCGAACAGATCCTCGAGAATCCCGTACCCCTCCGTGTGTTTCTCGAGCACCGACGTCACCACCGGATCGACCGGGTCGTCCGTGACGAACTCGACTGCCCGCGATGGTGCGCGGTCGCCCTCGACCCAGCCCTCCGCGATCGCCTCGTAGCCGTCGACGACCGCCTCGCGTTGGGCCGGAGCCAGCGTCAGGTCGACGACGTCGAGTTCGTACAGCGGCAATCGGTCCTCGCGCTCGTAGATCCGGCCCGTGCTCCCGGTCTCGAGATCCCTGACGTCGACGAGACGGGCGCTATCGTCGATCGATCGGTCGACGAAGGAGTTCGCCACCTCGAGTCCGACGCGCGGCGAGAACACGTCCGCGTACGCGTCGACGTCCTCGACCGCCTCGAGCAACCCGGATTCGACGGCGACCTCGCCGACCTCGTCGACGCGCGTCTCGAGTCCCCTCGCGGCACCCAGCGGATCGCGGGCGACGTCGTTCGCGAGCGCCTCGTCCCGGCGTCCGAGCAGTTCGACGAACCGGCCTGCGGCCCCGAGAAACGCCGTCTGATCGCGGTCGTACCGGTATTTCACCCCGTTCGAGTGAACGACGATCGAGTCGGTCTCGTGTTCGGCCAGGAAGTCGACGACCGACTCCCGACAGTCCGGCGCCGCCGCGAGCCGTCCGTCACAGGACGACGCGTCGACGACGAGCGTCCGGTCGTCGATCGCCCGCTCGCAGTCACAGTGGCCCTGAGAGCCCGGTTGTTCGACCAGCCCACCGAGGCCGATCACCGAGAGGACCGCCTGGACCGTTCGTCCGGTCCCGTCAGTAGACATACCCAGTCTGGATTCGGCTTCGGCTTTAAACCCTCATCCCGACTGCCCGGCTCGTCGTCGCCTCTCGGTCGCCACTCGCTCGGTATCGCGGGTTGGAACCGCCGTCTACGCCGGCGGGTCGGCGACGACGACCGGGTCGCCGTCCTCGTCGGAGAGCAACGCGAGCGTCAGCGTCCGGGGACCGCTCCCGCGGATCTCGACCGTCCGGGTGTCCGTCGCGTCCCGGTAGACGATCCGCACATCGAGGATCTCCCGGTGATCAGTGCCGTCGTCCAGGACGTACCGGGCGAAACTCGCGTCCGCTCCGTCGACCGGTTCGATCTCGAACTGGGAGACGCCCGCTTCGGTGAGCGAGCCGGCCGGGACTCTGAGATCGACGACCCGGCGTGGATCGGGGTGGTCGGCCGGCGAGAGTTCCTCGTTCTCGGCGAGTTCGATCGCTGCGTTCTCGAGATCCGATATTCCGGTCTGCAGTTCACGTTCCGTGTTATCGACCGCGGCGTCCTCGAGTGCCACTCCGGCGACGCTCAGGACCGCGACCGCCAGCAGCGCCGCCAGGACGTACCGGATCATGACAGCTTGGATCGCAGTGATCCGAACAGACTGCCATCAGCGGCGTCGGGGTCTGCGTCGTTCGTCGACGACTCGTCCCCGTCGACTGCGGAATCGACGGCCGTCTGGTTCGCCGAGGACACGGGTCTATCAGTGCCGTCGTCGACGACCGACCGCGACTCGTCCTCGAGGATCTCCTCGACCGACCGCTCGGACGTCGATCCCCTGTGGGGGAACTGGAACTCGAAGCCCGACGGATCGTCTGCGGCCACTATATCTTCGGAATCGTCGTCGTGACCCTCGCTCCTTTCCTCCTCGACTGTGTCCGTCGGTTCGTCCTGGAGGAGGCCACCCTGGAGGTCGTCGAGTTCGACCTCGAGTTTGTCGACGCGACGCTCGAGTCTGTCGACCGTGGCGATGGCCGACGTCGCCTGTCGTTCGACGTCGGCGTTGACCGACTCGACGTTCCCGACGTAGCCTTCGACCGACTGTACCGACGACTCGAGGTCGGCGAGCCGACGCTCCTGGTCCTCGAGTCGTGAGTCGAGCTCGTCCACGCTCTCGACGAGCGACGCCAGCGTCGACAGTTCCTCGAGCGCCACGTCGCCGTCGACGACGACGCGTTCGACGGCCGACAGACGCTGATCGAGCCGATCGATGTCCGTCATACCCCCGTTGCGCCCCCGATCGTACTTAAATTCGACACCGAGCTGCCGGACTGACTGGACCGAGCCGATCGGACGGACGTCTCGAACTCACTCGAGACCCGCGACCTCCCGCGCGCTCGGACTGTCCCCGCCGTGTGGCGTGTCCCGGTCGCGAACCTGTGCCGCGTGAATCGTCTCCGTCGCGTCGTCGATGATCACGACTTCCCCCGGCTCCGTCGGGAGTCGCTCGTCGAGCGACTCGGTCACGTACGTCGGCCGGGCGGCGGCAAGCGCCTCGAGATCGGCCTCCGCGGTCAGGCGGTGTGAGATCAACACGTCCGACTGTGAGATAGCCGTCTCCGAGACGGCGCTCGGGCGCTGAGTCGCGAGGACGAGGCTGACACCGGGTGCGCGCCCACGCGTCAGGATCGTGTGGAGTGCTGTCTCGGCGACGCCGTCGAAGAACGTGTGGGCCTCGTCGATCAGCACCCATGGCAGTCGGTCGATCGACTCCTGAATGCGTGCGCGATAGAGCGCCTCACCGATCCCCCGGCAGACGGCGTTCATCGGAGCCACGTCGAGTCCCGACACGTCGACGACGGTTATCTCGCCGCCCGCGAGCGTCGCCGCGTCGAGGCCGTCAGGGTTGAAAACGCCCCACGATTCCGCCAGCGAGAGGTGGTTGACCGCCGCTCGCCTGTCGACGTCCGGCGCGTCGTGTTCCTCGAGGTGACGGCACATCCCCTCGAGTGAGGCCGCCTCCTGGGCGGCCTCCCAGAGGAGGGCGCCGGCGGCGCTCTCGGGGGAGAGCCCGAGCAGCGAGCACCACGAACGTGGATCGAGTACGTCGGCCGAGACCGCCGGTTCGGCCACGACGTTCACCGGGACGGGGTCGCCATCGGCAGGCGCCCCGAGCGTCGAGAACACCCCCATCGGGTCGACGATGACCGGTGCGACGCCCGGTGCCCGGGCGAGTTCTTCGGCGACGACCCCCAGCGTAAACGACTTTCCGTACCCCCGCTTGCCGACGATCAGCGTCGCGTGCGGGCCATCGAGATCCAGGTAGAGGTTCGCTCCCTCGCTCCCGTCCAGTGCTCGATACCGCCCAACGTGTCCGGCCTGGTCCGTCTTCGCGTCGGATCCACGTCCGATGACGAAACGCATGCCGGCGTTCGTCCCCTTCTGGTACGTTAACCCTCGTCCGAGCGTTTAAGTCAGATGACGGGACCAACGTCGGCATGCAGGCAGGGAACCGACCGGAACCGACGGTTCGACCCTCGAGTTCGAGGCGCTCGTTGCGAGAGGACGACAGAGCGATCGAGGGATTGCCGATCAGACTCGTGATCGCGCTCGTCATCGGTGTGGTGTCGCTCGGGATCATGTTACAAATCCTCGGCGGAATCGATACGTTCGAGGGCGACACCGAAGTCGACGTCGAGTTCGAAGCCGAGACGCTCGAGGCCGGTAGCGACGAGGCGGAGTCGTTCAGCGTCTTCGTCGTCGACGAGGACGGAAACGAGGTCCCCGACGCGACGGTCGTTGCGGTTCCGGGTGCAGCGCGGATGGACGACGCTCTCGTCGAGGGGACCGACGATCCGGACACGGACGAAAACGAAGTCGAGTTCGACTTCGAGGAGGTCGACCTCGCGCTCCCGCCGGATCAACACACCGGCACCGTCGAGTTCGAGATTCAGCCACCGACAGGGACGAACTGGGCGGACGACGAACCGAACGAGGAATTGCTCGTGACCGACAGTTGATCGACGTAGGCTGTCGCGAGCGGTGAGCCGCCTCGAGTACGCTCGGCACTCACACGAACTACTGTACGTCAGTTCCGACCCGACCGCGGGCCGTCCTGCGGTCGGGCCGGTACATCGGTACAGCGGACCATATCAGCCGTCGGACTCGAACTCGAACTGCCGCTCGAGCTCCCGTTCGATCCGCTCGACCAGTTCCTCGAGGACGACGTCGAACTGGTCGTGGTCCGCGACGCGACCGACGCGTTCGGGGACGTCGTCGGGGATTTCGACCCGGAACGGACTGTCGGCTGCTCCCGGGTGCTGTCCGCTCGAGTCGTCCGTGGGCTCTTGTTCTGTATCCCCCACGTAAAACGGCTCGCTCTCTGCGAGCACGTTGCGGTCGATCGCCTTGAGCACCGTCGAGTCGTACTGTCCGTGGAGTTGCTGGTAGGCGTTCGAGTACGCAGCCTGGAGTTCGTCGACGTAGTGGACGTACTTTTCCTCGAACTTCTCTGGATCGAACTCGGTCATGGCTCTCACTGCGGGGTTGATCGGCTAAACGGTTCGGACCGACCGGGCGGAGGCCACACTCTTAGGTCGACGCGGTCCCTAGACCGCTCGATGACCGTCACCGTCCGGTATACCTGTCCACACTGCAACGCCGTGACGAGCGTCGAGCGCACTCCCGATCTCGCGGACCGATCCGTCACGAAACTCGCCCAGCCGGGCTGGGAGTACGCCACGCCGGCCGACGACGACCTCGAGTCGGCTGACGGAATCGCG